>CALBLM010000161.1 GCA_937895695.1 uncultured Megasphaera sp. | reverse complement strand
TGTATTATCCAATCCGGCGTGGAAGCGCCGGCTGTAATGCCTATATGATTCATATCACGAAATGCTGCCGTATCTAATTCAGCCGCTGTTTCAATGTGATATGTAGGGCAACCCTGTTCTTTGCATACCTGTGCCAACCGTCTGGTATTAGCGCTGTTTCTGCCTCCTACGACAATCATAGCGTCTACGGTTTTAGCCAGAGCGATTGCTGCGTGCTGACGCTGCTGCGTTGCCGTGCAGATCGTCATATGCACATCCAAGTCTTTCGTCTTAGTTTGTAATATGGCAGCAATACGCTTGAATTGCTCTTGCGAAAATGTTGTCTGTACGACAACTCCCAGGGAATCAGCAGGCATAATTTTTTCAGCCTCTTTTTCCCTATCTATTATAATAGCACGATTTGCCCCCCATTGTGAAATACTAATTACCTCTGGATGGGCTTTTTCGCCTATAATAATCAATTTTTTTCCCTGTTCCACGATTTTTTTTGCATCTTGCTGTGCTTTTTTGACATGAGGACAGGTCGCATCGATTACATGCAATCCCTTTTTTTCAGCTTTTGCATATACGTCAGGTCCTACACCATGGGAACGAATCAAAACCGTTTCCCCGGTCTGAATCTCATCCAATGAGTCAACCGGCCTTACTCCATATGCTGCTAATCGGGATACTACCTGGGGATTATGAATAATAGGTCCCAATGTTTTCGTACCTTTTGTGGCATGGGCAGCCATGTCCACGGCACGCCGCACACCATAACAAAATCCACAGGCATCTGCTATTGTTACTCTCATCGTTTCATTTCTCCATACTGATTTAGCATAGATAAAACTATATTGCGAATTTTGTCTGTAAATGCTTTGACTGCCTCTCTATCCGCATGCATTCCTGCAGGCGGCATAACGGGTTCACCAAAAACAACACAGACCGGACCTTTTTTCTTAGGCAGCGACCGCGTATTAATAACAACTGCCGGTAACACTGGTACGCCGGCTTTCATTGCAATACCGGCAAATCCATCATGAAACTTACCAAGAATGCCCTGATCCTTACTCGTTCCTTCTGGAAAAATTCCCAATACTTCGCCTTGTTTCAAGACGCGAAACGACTCCATAACGGCACGACGGTCGATACGACCGCGATGAACTGGAAAGGTATGCACATACCGCAAAAACCAATTCATAAGGGGATTACGAAACAGTTCTTCCTTTGCCATGAAATGTACTAACCGATGCCGTACTGCCGTTCCGATTAAAGGCGGATCAAAATAACTGGCATGATTGCAGACAATAATAAACGGCCCTGTTTCCGGAATATGTTCTTCGCCGTAAACCTTCATGCCGATGAGTGTGTAGGTGACGAAGTTAAATATCCAGCGGATAATTTTAAATGAAAATGCTCTCATTGGGCTTTCTGACGAATCAATTTGGTAATGACATCGGCAGTTTCTTCCAAATTTAATTCGCTATTATCGAGAAGCATGGCATCTGCAGCCTGTTTAAGCGGAGAAACAGCCCGATGAGAATCTTGATAATCCCTCTGGGCAATACTGTTTTCAATTTCTTCTAATGTTTCCGTGTTTCCCTTAGCCTGTAATTCTAAGTAACGTCGTTTTGCCCGAGAATGAACAGAAGCTGTCAAGAAGATTTTAATATCTGCATCAGGCAATACAACCGTACCTATATCGCGTCCATCTAAAATGACGCCGCCCTGTTTTGCCATGTCTCTCTGTAATTGTACCAGTTTTTGCCGTACTACTGCAAGGGCTGCAACAGAAGATACGTGAGAAGATATGGCCTGGGTTCGAATTTCTTCTGTAACTTCCGTATCATTCACGTATACACGGCACGTATCTGACAGCGGTTCCAGCCGTACCGATAGGTGTTGAATCAAAGCCCCTACAGCCGCTTCGTCTTGTACATTCACATGGTGCTGCAAAATTGCCCACGTAATGGCCCGATACATGGCACCTGTATCAATGTACAAATACTGCACCTTTCCTGCAGCTAAACGAGCTGCACTGCTTTTTCCCGCACCAGCCGGACCATCAATGGCAACTGTCAATTTTTTCATCATTCACCCTCCTTTGCCGCCGCTTTTCCTGCAATATATCCTGTAGAAAAAGCTGCCTGTAAATTATAGCCTCCTGTAAACGCGTCAATATCCATCACTTCACCGGCAAAATATATATGCGGCATAATTTTTGATTCCATCGTTTTCGGATAAATTTCTTTGATAGATACGCCGCCAGCTGTTACAATCGCTTCATCAATAGGGCGAGTACCCGTAATCGTCAAGGACAAAGCCTGCAGCGTATCTGTTAAATCCTGTCGCTGTTCTTTGGAAAGCTGATTGACCGGCAGATGCACATCAATACCTGCTTGTTCTAACACAACAGGAATAAGCCGCTGTGGCAGTAAATCCTTCATGGCATTTTCTACCTCTTTGCGGATATATTTTTGGAAATCACGCTGAATACGCTGATCCAGTTTTTCTTTAGACAAAGCGGGCTTTAAATTAATGCGCAGCTGCATCGGATAGACACATTGCTTTTTATGCGCTGCCGCAGTACTGAGCATTAAAATAATCGGCCCGGATACACCAAAATGAGTAAACAGCATTTCACCAAAATGTGAAGCTAACTTCTTTCCCCGTTTCCACAACGAGGCTTCTACGTTGCGAAGAGACAATCCGGATAACGTATGAGGCCATGTTTCTTGTGTTGTAAAAGGAATCAACGAAGGTTTAATTGGCGTAATGCTATGTCCCAACTGTTTAGCAAAGCGATATCCGTCACCACTGGAACCCGTTACAGGATACGACATGCCCCCTGTAGTAATAATGCAGGAATCTCCCTCATACGTTCCAGAAGCCGTCCGCACGGCAATGCAGCCATCCCACTGATGTATGTCCTGGACAGCATCATTTAAATGTACTTTTACCCCGGCCATTTTCAACCGATTGTAAAATAATTTACGCACTTCAATCGCACTATCCGATTGAGGAAATACACGGCCGCCTCGTTCCACTTTTGTCATTAGGCCCCATGCATGAAGCTTTTGAAGCAAATCTTCATTGGTGAATTGACCATATGCACTATACAAAAAACGCCCATTTCCCGGTGTATGGGCAATACATTCTTCCATAGTACACGCATTGGTTAGATTACATCGTCCCTTGCCGGTAATTCCCATCTTTTTGCCTACTATATCATTTTTTTCAAAAATTTGGACAGACGCCCCTTCTTCGGCCGCCGCCAGTGCCGCCATCATGCCGGCTGCGCCAGCACCAATGACAATGACTTTTTTGCCCATCATGACTCCGCCTTACTTATATTTATATAATTCTGACACTTCTTCGGCCGTTAAACTGCGATAGGCCCCGCGTTTTACACCGCTAAGTGTTAAAAATGCATACTGCACGCGACGCAAATTATGTACTTGATAGCCAAAATATTCCATCATACGGCGAACCTGTCTATTACGGCCTTCATGAATCGTAATTTCAATCGTTGTAATACCGCTGCGGCCGTCAAAGCCAATATAATATACATCGGCCGGTGCTGTCATGCCATCTTTTAATTCTACACCATCTGCTAAATGCTGCAATACCGAATCAGCAATCCGTCCCTTTACTTTTACTTCATACGTTTTATCAACCATTTTACTGGGATGCATTAAAATATTTGCTAATTCGCCATCATTTGTCATGATAAGCAGCCCTTCTGTATTTTGGTCTAGCCGTCCAACAGCATAAATACGATCTTTTTCTTTTTTAAAGTAATCCATGACTGTCACACGGCCTTGATCGTCACTGGATGTGGTAATAACGCCTTTAGGCTTATTAAATAAATAATAATGCTTCGGCTGTATTTCCAACCGTTGTCCGTCAACAAGCACGATGTCTTTATCCGGGTCTACTTTCGTACCCAGTTCGCGAATAACAACACCATTGACGCGAACACGGCCATCTAAAATCATCTGTTCCGATGCACGGCGTGATGCAACACCGCAGTTACTCATTACTTTCTGTAACCTTTCCATTTGTTTCCCCCTTATGTACTTTTTCCGATTTTAATTCCAGTGTCAATTGTGTTGGCTGTGTTTCATCTGCACGACTTTTCGGAATATGCGCTGCTAAATCAGCCAATGAATCCATACCGATACATTCCAAAAAATACGCAGATGTACCATATAAAATAGGACGCCCCGGACTTTCTCTGCGACCTAAATCAATCACCAGTCCCTGTTGTACGAGTGATGCTAAAATGCGTTCTGACGATACGCCACGCAATTTTTCAATTTCGGCACGCGTAATCGGCTGTTTAAATGCTACTATCGCCAACACTTCCAGCGCCATAGGAGACAACTCAGTTGTGCCGGTGCGCACCCATTGAATTCTCTCAAATAAAGACGGTTTGGTAACGAGTTGATATCCACCAGCTACACGCAGCACCGTTAATCCATGATTTTCTGCGGATAATAGCGTCTGCAGCTCGTGAGCCGTGTGCTGAATCTGTTCTATACTCCAACCCGTATGCGCTGCTATTTCCGCTAGTTTCATCGGTTGACCGCTCAGAAACAGCAATGCCTCCAACATCGCCGTCGGCTCCAGTTCTTCAGTTTGGTGTGTATCGCAAGGCGACGGCATTTCCATCCTCCCCTTCTGCCACAGTATGGCATTGTCCCAATTTCAGCATTTCCAATACGGCCAAAAAGGTAACAACTAACTCCATTCGAGAGCGGCATGTACGAAATACCACATGAACAGCCGTAGGTCTTGTTGTTTGTCGCAGTATATATGAGACACGCTGCATGCATTCTTCTACACTGTAAATTTCCTGTTGGATATGAATTTCTACGGGTTTCTTTTCCTGTAAAGATTGATATACCAAACGAAAAGCCCGGTATAAGGCTGCTGCTTCAATCGTACCAGAAAATTGCGGTTCATAGGTAAGAGGCGTCCGTTCTCGACCCATCATATGACTTCGCTCATCCCATAACCCACCCATAATGGCTGATATTTTTTTCATCTGTTTGTATTCCACAAGTTGTCGTACCAATGCATCTTTGGGATCTTCTTCCTCTGTTTCCTCTTTAGGGGCTTTAGGAAGAAGGAGCCGCGATTTTATTTGCAGCAGCGTCGCTGCCATGACAAAAAATTTACTGGCATAGTTAACGTCAAAAGTATCAATTTGATCTACATACGCATTAAATTGATCGGTAATCGTAACAATAGGTATATTATAAATATCAACCTTGTTTTTTTCAATTAAATACAAAAGTAAATCTAAGGGGCCTTCAAAATCAGATACCTTATAGTTGTATTCTTCCATATAGACCGCCATTTCTATATTATATGATAAAATGCAATAAATTACAAAAAAGGTTTGGATTTTCATCC
>CALBLM010000160.1 GCA_937895695.1 uncultured Megasphaera sp. | reverse complement strand
GTTTCTTGAATGCCTTGAAGCATTAATTTAATGATTTCTTGGGACATAACCTAAAACCTCACTTCCAACAGGTAATTCTTTGATATATGCGAACGCTTTGGCTTGTGCTTCCATATCACCCATAACGACGACGATGAGATACCCGAATGGTTCGTCCTGGATATAGTCAATGTTACCATATAAGACGCTGACATAGGTATGAAATTTTTCGACGATAGAGGCAACAATGGGATCGTTCGTTTCTTTGCCTTTAAAGCGAAGACGGACGAGCATGTCGTATCCCGGTGCCGGCTGATCGGTAATGCCCATTTTTTTAATGCCTGCCGGCAGTTCCATATTAATAATGGATTTTACGAAATCTTTCATCGTCTGCGACTGGGGATTGGTAAATACGTCGACGACACGGCCTTGTTCCTTGATAACGCCGCCTTCGATAACGGCAACGCGGTCACAAATTTCTTTGATAACGGCCATTTCATGGGTAATGATGATAATCGTAATGCCGAGGCGTTTGTTAATATCCTGGAGCAGTTCCAAAATCGCTTTGGTTGTCTGTGGGTCCAAGGCAGACGTGGCTTCATCGCACAATAAAATCTTTGGATCACTGGCCAAGGCTCTGGCAATGCCGACACGCTGTTTTTGGCCACCTGAAAGCTGAGACGGATAATTGTACTGCCGTTCTGTCAGACCGACGAGTTCGAGTAGATCTGTTACTTTCTTTTTGATTGCATCTTTGGATGTACCGACCAATTCGAGAGGAAAGGCAATGTTGTCAAAGACAGTGCGGGACGAAAGCAGATTGAAATGCTGGAAAATCATGCCGATATTTTTGCGTTCTGCCCGTAATTCTGCATCGGACATGTTGGTCATATTTTTATCATCAATAATGACGTTGCCGCTAGTCGGATGTTCCAGCATGTTAATGCAGCGGACGAGGGTCGATTTACCGGCACCGCTTTTGCCGATAATACCAAAAATTTCACCATCGCCAATGGTCAGGTTGACACCTTTTAAGGCATGCACTTGGGCTTTGCCGTCATAGGTTTTGGTAATATTTTCCAATGTAATCACAATATCAACTCCTTGGTATAGTTACAACAAAAAAAGGCTGTCAACAGATGACAGCCTCATGTTTTATATATGTTCGCTTCATCTATCGGAACAATCCGTTGGAATTGGCACCTTCCCACATGCGGGGGTTGCCGCAGCGTCATAGGGCCAGTCCCTCAGCTGCTCTGGATGAACTCAATATCTTGTTGTTGTCCTATATCTTAGCACCACTAAGAGAGATTGTCAAATAGGAAGAATAAAATTATTTGCAGTAATGTTTTGTTTTATTTAGAAAATCGTTAGAAATAGGTAGTAGTATACATAAAGAGAGCGAAAGTTAGTATATTTCGTGTATTTTTTATAGTATAATAAAAAAATGTGCATGTTGGCATGCACAGGGATAATCAGGTGATACCATGAAACAAAGCAATGAATGGATGGTAAGACGTGTATGGTTACATGCGATGGTTGTATCGGTTTGTATGATACTGTGCATGATCGCTATAGGTATCGGTATTGCGCGCCTTGTATTGCCGGGGCAGTCTTGGCAAGCAGATATGATGAATTTCATAGAGGCAGATAGTAGTCCGCAAGGGAGATTTCAGGCCGAGTTAAGCAGACTGCGTGTGTATGCCGATACGTATAGGCCCGAAGAAAATGAGGATATACAAGATTGTTCTCAGATTTTAGAAGCTCAAGGTATTACAGTGGCTGTATCTCAAGATAGCCGGATCATATATGCGACACCCGGCAGTGATCCAAAGCAGACCGTTGCAGGTGTAGAGAAAACAGTATCTTGGAAACCTAATGGAACTGATACGGTAAAACCGAATATAGATACGGCAGCAATGTTGTGGAAGGATAACACACTTGCCTATCAATACATATCACGTAAAACAGGTGTACAGGTAGCAGTTTTAAGTCATACGATATCAATGCCTCGTGAATATAAAGGTTTGTATCCACTGCGCATGCAAAGAACGTGGATCTGTCTGTTTATTACTTGGTTAGGTTTAAGCGGCTTGCTCGTGTGGGTTATCTTGTCTAAACGGTTTATGCGGCATATGCTTCCATATATACAACTATATTGTAATGTCCAGACGAATGGCAAGTCATGCGGCAGTCAGCATGCGCTTAGAAATGACCAACATACCTGATGATACCTCCAGCATACTGTAAGAGAAAGGAAGAACATATGGTGAAATTTATATGGAAACGCTCTTATTATATATGGATAATAAGCATACTCGCTGTCGTCATCTGCTTTTTTGGTAATTCGCAGGTCATGGTGACAGATCCTGTAGAATCCAATTATGTATTAACTGCCAAAGAAATGATTGCGTCTGGTGATTACATGTCGCCGCGAATTTTTGGCCATTATTGGTATGACAAGCCGATTTTCTTTTATTGGGAATTGTTAGCGGCGTTTTCACTGTTTGGCATGAATGATTTTGCGGCCCGATTTTTTTCGGCGCTCTTTGGCGTAGCGGGTATCGTACTTACTTATATGTTTGCAGCTCGATTGTACGATAAAAAGACAGGATTTACGGCGGCCTTGGTTTTATTGACGTCATTGGAATATTTTTATATCTCTAAGGCAATTATTACGGATATGACGTTGTTTGTTCTATTTGTAGCAACGCTGATTTGTTTTTATATTGCCTACAGCGAAGACAAACCCAAGTGGTATTATGCGGCATATATTTGCTCGGCCTTGGCAGTTCTAACGAAAGGACCTGTTGGATTGGTTCAGCCGGGACTTATTATTATTTTATTTTTGGCGTGGCGTCATGATATACGAGCATTATGGACGAAGATAAAATTAGGATCGGGATTGATCTTGTTTGTGTTGATTGTCGGCATATGGTATGGGCCGATGTATATGATGCATGGTAGTGATTTTATTCTTAATTTTTTGGGGGTTCATAATGTTCTGCGGGCTACAGAATCAGAACATCCTCAGTTTAATGTATGGTATTACTATATCTGTATTTTCCTCATCGGATTTTTCCCTTGGGTACTGACATTGCCGCTGGCATGGAAACGCTATCATCCCTGGCAGTGGTTTAAGCAGGTAGCAGCTAACATCCGTGCGACTCATCAGCTGCCGCAGTGGGATATAAGGCAGCAGTTTTTAATCACTTGGGCTGTCGTTGTCTTTGTATTTTACCAGTGCGTGGCAACCAAATATCCGACCTATACATTCCCTTATATGGTACCGATTGCTATTGGATTTGCGGCGTATTTGAAACATCATGATACGGTCGTACGCTATGTGAGTGCTATTAGTATGGCAACATATTTGATTTTAACGGCCTGGGTTGCTGTGCCGGTATGTCGGGAAATGTCGGCTTATGATGCTGGTCAAGCTGTGCAGCACTTGGGTGGTGATGATGCCTATGTCATTACTTGCGGTAAACGCTATCCTGTATCATTAACGTACTATTCTGGGTATATGGCTAAACGGCTGATCGAACCGGGAACCTTAGACAAATACCAACCTAGCGGACTCAATTGGAATGCCAAGAATATGATGCCTTTTATCGAAAGCAATCAACTTCCCCAGGATAAACCCATTATTGCTGTCGTTCATGAAGATGATACAAAGGAATTTAAAGAAATGACAGCAGACCAATGGAAATTATACCGTCGTGCCGGAAAATGGCTGATTTATACAAGATTACCTTTTCAATACTAGATAGAAAAAAATTGTATCACTCTTGAAAAAGTGCTGTCACAGAATTGTAACAAAGATAGGCTATACTTAAAGCATCAAATGACGAGGAGTGATATATATGATGAAGCGTATACAGAAAATGACAAAAATGACTTTAGTATTAACTATGATGATGACGATGCTCAGCGGGGCAACCGTTGCCGTACAGGCAGCAGATCATCGGCCGCCTCGTCCGCCTCAGCAGGAAGAACGGTGGGATAATCATCGTAACGATCGTCCGGATTATCATCGCAATGATAGAAAGAGCAAAGCTCAAAAAGATGCCGATGAAGCGAATAAAAAAGCCAACTGGGCGTTGGGGATTTCTGCTGTGGCAGCTATTGTAGCTCTTAGTAAGTAATTTGTCTTCCCCAAGGGAAGAAACTCCCTTTTAAATCTCATACAGCAAAACACCCGTATGCAGTACATCACTGCATACGGGTGTTTTGTATTTTCGGACGCTTCGCGAGGGCATCGCATCCATCTTTGGATAAGTCTATTAGCGAATAAAATTCGTAAAGATTTTATCTTCTGTTTTCGGTGCTTCAATACCGGCTTTTTTACCGGCGTCGATGCATTTAAGGACCCAAGCCATGTTACGGCCTAAAATACGCATAATCTGTAAGCCTTCTTTATCTTGCTGTACTTCTTCCGGTGTATTGCCATGTACCATGGGCCAGTAGTTACCGGCAACAGAAACCATTTGATGATACGATAAATATTTATTTAATACATCCAGTGTAGCTGTTGTACCGCCACGGCGAGCTGATGTAACTGTTGCACCGACTTTATGAATTAAGGCAGCACTAGCTGTGCCGGCTAATTTATCCATAAAGGAAATGATTTCACCTGTTGGGGAAGCCCAGTATACAGGGGAGCCGATAACCAATCCATCTGCTGCTTTCATCTTTTCAGCGACATTTGCGACAACATCATCAGTTGGTACGGCATGAATAATTTCTGTATCGATACCATTTTCCTGCAAGGCTTTCGCTACTTCCGATAAGGCTGTATACGTGCAGCCGGCTTCACGGCGGCTGCCGTTTAATAAAATAACTTTCATCAAAAATATCCTCCTTTAAAATGACAATAATGAATCTATTGGTAGTATACCATAGAACGAGATAAACGTCTAAATTGTGTTTTGTTTATAAATACATTCTATTTATGATATATAAATATCATAAAATATAAAATAATATGAAATAAACATTGCATTTATGGTGAAGTATTGCGTATAATACAAAGAGTAAATGATAATTCCTAGAATAGGGTATACGTAAAAAGAAAGGATGAACAAAATGGATGCAACCATGACCATGGATTCAGCAAATCAGGAGGTATGGATCGGTGTAGACGTAGGAACGACGGGCGTACGGGCCATTGCGTATACGGAAGACGGCACCAATGTGTGTTCGTCAGAAGCGTTTTACCCACTGCTCACACCCCATCCGGACTGGGCAGAAGAAAGTCCGCTGCAAATTTATGAAGCCATTGAAGATGTTATACGTCGGACATCGGCACAACTTCGCTATAAAAACAAAGAATTGGCAGGAATTGCCTTGAGTACGGTCATGCATAGTTTTGCCGGCCTTGATGCACAGAAAGAACCGTTAATGGATATGCAAACTTGGGCTGACAGTCGTAGTGCTGGCATTGTACGGGACATCAAAAAAGATCCGGCTTTGTGCCGCTCTTTTTATGAACGAACAGGTTGTCCCATTCATGCTTGCTATCCGCTAGCCAAAATTATTTGGCTGCGAAAGAATCAGCCTGAACTCTTTCAGCAAATGCAGTATGTTGGTTCATTGAAAGATTATATTTTTTATCATATGACAGGTGAATGGGTCATTGATAAATCAGCTGCCAGCACGAGCGGCATGTATAATGAACAGACGTTGGATTGGGATGAAGAAATATTGGCGTATGTCGGTATTACCAAGGACTATATGCCACCTGTTGTATCTACGACATACAGTCAGCATCTGACACATGAAGCTGCCCAATCCATGAACTTGCCTGAAGGACTGCCGGTTGTAATTGGTGCTACTGATGGCGTACTAGTTAATGTCGGTATCGGTGCCGTACAGCCGGGACAGCTCAGCGGTACGATTGGTACAAGTGGTGCTTTACGTATGTTGACGAAACAGCCGAAAACAGATCCTAAAATGAGAACATGGTGCTACAATCTGACAGATGATATGTGGGTAGCCGGTGGTGCTATCAATAACGGCGGCATGATTTTGCGCTGGGTCCGCGATAAGATTTGTCATTACGGCGGCAATACCTTGGAAAGTTTGGATATTGATCCGTATGACTTGATGACGATGAAAGCAGAACACGTCGATGCCGGAGCAGATGGCTTGATTTGTCTTCCTTGCTTTACGGGCGAACGGTCTCCTTACTGGAATTCTGAGCTGCGGGGCATGTTCTTTGGCTTTTCCCTCAATCACAGCCGCTCTCATATGATTCGTGCTGTTATGGAAGGAATTTGCTATAGCCTCAACAGCGTCATGCTAGCTCTGAAAGAGTTCGGCGAGATCAAAGATATTCGCGTCAGCGGCAGTTTTACTAAATCCAAGCTGTGGCTGCAGATTTTGTCAGATGTTCTCAATGCGCCTATTACATTGCCTGATAACAGTGAAGGTGCCGCATTTGGTGCAGCCGTACTGGGCTTTATTTCCAGCGGCAATATAAAGAGCATAGCCGATACGGCCCATTTAGTGCATCCTAAACGAATCTATTCGCCTATACCGGAGAATGTAGCCGTGTATACGCAGTTGTATGATATTTTTGAACGGCTTTATCACAACTTGCAGCAAGAATTTATCGATATTACGGCATATCAAAAGAAAATATAAAACAATATTTATGAGAATAAGAAGGGATGAATACCTATGAAATTACACGATATTGGTGTAGTTGGCATGGCTGTTATGGGCAGTAACTTGTCATTGAACATGGCAGATCATGGATTCTCCGTATCGGTCTACAACTACACACCGGATTTGACGGAAAAATTTATACACGACCAGCCGCACGATGGCATTACAGGCTATTATGAATTATCGGCTTTTGTACAATCACTGCAGCGACCACGCAAAATTATGCTGATGATTATGGCCGGTGCGCCTGTAGACAGTATGATAGACCAATTATTACCTTTTTTAGAACAGGGAGATATTATTATTGACGGTGGAAATTCTTATTTTGGCGATACACGTCGTCGTTATGACCGCTGCAAAGAAGAAGGCATTCATTTTTACGGTATGGGCATATCTGGCGGTGAAACTGGTGCTCGTCGCGGTCCGTCCATTATGCCGGGCGGCAATAAAGATACATATCCGGAGATTCAGCCGATTTATGAAGCCATTGCTGCTAAAACGACAGATGGCAAACCATGCTGTGCTTATATTGGCGAAGACGGTGCCGGTCACTATGTCAAAATGGTACATAACGGCATTGAATATGCTGACATGCAGCTTATTTCCGAAGCATACTTATTATTGAAATATGTAGGCGGCTATACGAATTGGCAGATTTCTGAAATTTTTCATCAGTGGAATCAAGGAGAACTCAAAAGTTTCCTTATCGGAATTGCTGCTGATATTTTTGCCGAAAAAGATCCGGCCGGTGGGGAAGTTGTCGATTATATTATGGATGCAGCCGGACAAAAAGGCACGGGCCGTTGGACGAGTATCGAATCCATGAAACAAGGCGTAGATATATCGATGATTACGGCAGCTTGCAATGCCCGTGTTATGTCTAATTTACCGGGACGGCATAAAGCACAGGAAGTCATCCAAAAACCGGCACTTACCAAACAAGAAGGCCATGCCTTTGTAGAAGCCGTACGGAAAAGTCTGTATACAGCTAAAATTGTAGCCTATGCTCAGGGATTTTCATTGTATCGCAGTGCATCTGAAACGTATCAATGGCATCTAGATTATGGGCGTATTGCATCTATCTTCCGGGCAGGGTGCATTATTCAAGCTGAATTTTTAACCAAAATTACGGAAGCATACACTAAAAATCCGTCCTTGGAAAACCTTATTTTTGATGAATTTTTCTTGGATAAAATTAATACGAATCAAGGGAGCCTGCGTCAAATTGTTTCGTTGGCCGTACAAGTTGGGATTCCGGTACCGGCGTATGCGAATGCCTTGGAATATCTCGATACGTACAGCAGTCCGCGTGTAGGTGCCAACTTAATTCAAGCATTGCGGGATTACTTTGGTGCTCATACGTTTAAACGAACTGATCGAGAAGGTATATTCCATCATCAGTGGCAGGAACATTATACAAAATAAAAGGAGGAATTCATATGCCCCTGGTCATTTTAGCGATAGGTATTCTTGTCTTATTTTTCTTAATTGTCAAGGTAAAACTGAATAGCTTTTTGGCCTTGTTGCTGGTAGCCGGTCTGGTAGGATTGGCAGAAGGGATGCCTGTAGACAAATTAATTCCAACGATTGAAAAAGGGTTAGGCGGTACATTGGGTGGCTTAGCTATTGTCGTATCTTTCGGTGCCATGCTGGGCAAGCTGATGGCCGAAAGTGGCGGAGCCCAGCGTATTGCGACGACCCTCATTAATGTATTTGGTCGTGAAAATGTAAAATGGGCTGTTTGTTTGACCGGATTTATCGTTGGTATCGCCTTATTCTATGAAATCGGTTTTGTTTTGTTGATCCCGTTGGTATTTACGATTGCTGCTGAAGCGAAAATCCCTTTGTTGGAAGTAGGTATTCCTATGGCGGCAGCCCTTTCGGTTACGCATGGCTTTTTACCGCCTCATCCGGGTCCGACAGCCATTTCGATTATTTATAATGCTGATATTGGTACGACATTGGTATATGGTGCAATTATTGCTATTCCGACAGCTATTGTCGCCGGTCCGATATATTGTAATTTGACGAAAGATATTAATCCGGAAATTCCTAAGGGCTTATACAATCCTAAAATTTTTAAAGATGATGAAATGCCTAGCTTTGGTATTTCCGTATTTACGGCGTTAGTACCTGTTGTACTTATGGCAGCTTCGGCGATTGCCAAATTAACTATGTCCGATGCCTCGCCGGTTCGTCATATCCTGACCTTTTTGGGCCAGCCCGATATGGCGTTGACCATATCCGTAGCTATTGCACTATATACATTTGGCATCGGACGTGGCAAAAAAATGGACGAAGTCATGAAAATCGTGCAAGATGCCGTACTGGCTATTGCCATGATTTTATTGATTGTCGGTGGTGGTGGTGCGCTCAAGCAAGTGTTGATTGACAGCGGTGTAGGGACATATATTGGCAGTTTGGTCGCTAATTCTGCGTTATCACCGCTCTTCTTGGCTTGGCTTGTAGCAGCAGTCATTCGAACAGCCTGCGGTTCGGCAACAGTTGC
>CALBLM010000159.1 GCA_937895695.1 uncultured Megasphaera sp. | reverse complement strand
GGCCAGCAAGCTATTCATATCCAATACAATACCGGCATTTCCCAATGCAAATATAGGCATCACCAAAAAAGCAGACCAAGGAGTCAGCCGATGTTCCCAACGAGCTAATAAACTTGCCGAATGTGTTTTAGCCGTACCTGCCGGCATTAAAAAGCCTAATAATACCCCGGCAATCGTAGGATGAATTCCGCCCTGTAAAAATAAATACCACAAGCATAATCCGCCAACAATATAGACAACCATTTTTTGTACTTGTAGTCGACTGGCAATACCTAAGATGACAGCCATACCGGCTGCCGCCAACAACGATGTCAACTGCAGTTCATTGGAATAAAACAAAGCAATAACCAAGATTCCCCCTAGATCATCTACAATAGCGAGAGCCGTCAAAAATACGACGACCGGGCGCGGCGCTTTGGGTGCTGCAAAGGCCAATACACCTAACGAAAAAGCAATATCTGTCGCCATAGGTACTCCCCATCCTCGTAAAGAGGGCAGGCCTATATTACATACGCTATATACTATTGCAGGTACTACCATCCCGCCAATAGCTGCTGCAATAGGCAGTAACATAGAAGAGGGGGATTTTAATTCTCCAAATAAAAATTCTCTCTTTATCTCCATACCCACAACAAAGAAAAATAATGCCATCAAGCCATCATTTACCCAATGAAGCAGAGACATCGATAGGCTCCAGGTTCCTAGCCCCAATGTAATTTGTGTATGCAAAATATGTTCATAGGCTGTTCCAATAGGCGAATTAGCTAATATCATCGCTATGACAGCACATATCAAAAGTAACAAACCACCTGCAGATTCTTGTTGAAAAAACCACAAAAAAGCCTGCGTTACTTGTTGTGTATTTCTTTTGACACGTTTATAGATTTTTTTTTTCACTGTACGATCAACCTTCTTTCTGTATAGTTTGTATTGTATTTGTTTTAATTATACCATGTATTTCCTCCTTTTCTGCAATATCTACACATGCCAAAACTGCAAGTACAAGTATATATTACATAATATATTACGTAATCAAAATCGTAATTATATGAGAATCTATGCTCAGATGAATTTTTAACCCAAAAAAACTGTTCTTTCCTTGTTGGATTCTATCCAAACACGGGAAGAACAGTTTCCTATATATCCGTTATCTTTTCTCTTTTATGCTTCTATTCCATTCCGTTCCATAATAATACCTTGTCGGTATGCCTGCAACAACGCATTTAAGTCATCAATCATCTGCAAAATTTTCTTACCATTATCGGTATCGCCAATCATAACGCGTTTAGGTTCTAATTCAACCTGCGTTGATTCCGAATCAATATCTGCATTATTCATCAAGACCTGGTCCACATCTTTAAATGGATAATGGGCTTTAATTCGAATGCCATGAGAATTAAAAATCAATGTGTATCCAGCTATGCCTGTTGAGTTTTGATAAGCTTTGCAAAATCCACCATCTATACAAATTTCTTTACCTTCTGCACGGATCGGGCTTTCTCCTTTTTTTACCTTAACCGGTGTATGCCCATTAATAATATGTCCCTGCGGGGAATCAATACCAAACTCATGTAAGATTTTAATGCATTCATCTTTATCCCGATTTAAGCGATAATATGCATTTTGAGGTTCTTTCCAAGTAGATTCATCTTTAATATAGCTTCGTTCAAATGTCTTAACCACACGTCCTGACACCGGAGAATCTTGGCCACACCACATATACCACATATAATCCAAGCTATTCGTATCCCGTTTATTATACGCCTGCCGTGCCATAAAATCTGCTCGATCCATGAAAGCTTTGCCTTGATACCCTTTGCCATCAAAGAAAATTTCTTTAAACGAACCATCTTCATTTAATGGTACGCCCCCATGAAATAACAAATTATTATTATAGCTCCGATATAATGACCCATGGCTATATAAAAAGCGAATATGTCGATGCAGACGTTCGCTTTCCAAAAATTCCGATGTAATCTGTGACATAATACGATGTTCAGCTGGAGATAATTGGTAGGGATCTCTAGGATCAACAGTTGGAAAATCTGTCGTTGTCAAGGGATATGTCTTCCCTTGAATCGTAATCGTGCCCTGCTTCCAATCAATTGTATGAAATAATAACCGGTCATCCATATTATATTCAGGATGACGAATAATGGCCTGTCCTTCCAGCTTTGATAATATAACATTAATTGCTTTTACCATCGGATCGATGCCATCATCTTTTGTATATGTATCTAATGCAAATAACGCTAACGGCCGCAAACTAATTCCGTAGCCGCTTTCTAAAATTTCTAAATTATGATAGCGGATGTTGTTTCTCAAAGCATTGGCAATACACGCCTGGCTTCCTGCAGCCGCACCCATCCATAAGATGTCATGATTTCCCCATTGAATATCCAAGGAATGATGATGCATCAAATAATCCATGATTTTGTCAGCATGGGGGCCACGGTCATAAATATCACCAATAATGTGTAAATGATCAACGGCCAGCCGTTTAATCAAGCTTGCCAATGCATAAATAAACTGTCTCGTACTCCCTGTTTCTAAAATGGTATCCAATATTTTCATATGGTAAACACGTCGGTTTTTATCTTCATCTGGCTGTGCATGAAGCAGTTCATCAATCACAAAACGGAACACCGGCGGCATCGCTTTACGTACTTTTGATCTGGTATATTTAGATGATAATAGTTTTACCAATCGAATTAAATGATTTAACGTTGTCAACGCCCATTCATCCGTAATATTATGCTGGCGTTTCAACATATCCAACTTTTCTTTAGGATAATAAATTAACGTCAGTAAATCATCTCGTTCTTTTTCCGTCATAGAATTCGCAAAAATCATTTCAACTTTTTCACGAATAACGCCTGAACAATTATTAAGAATATGATAAAAGGCTTCATATTCACCATGTAAATCACTCATAAAATGTTCTGTACCTTTAGGAAGATTTACAATAGCTTGTAAATTAATAATTTCAGTAAACGTCGCTGCTTGATTGGGATATTCTTTTGCTAATAATTCCAAATAACGCACATATTGGGGAGAATACGTTTTACATGTTTCCATGGTGTTTTGCTCCTTTATACTTTTAAATATGGTATACTATTTTTTTCTTATTTTATTTCTATTGTACACTATCTTTTCTATTGTGACTAGGTTGAAATAAAAATATCTGTTCATGCTTTATATATTGCTTATACCATATTTTTTATCACTATTTATATGCCATCTATATTTTATCCCAATCAACAATTTCTTTTTTCACAAAGATACCTCTTATTTCAAAACAAATATTGTAATATATTACAATATTTCAAATTTAATATACCCTCTTTTCTGCTATAACTTTTATGTATTTTACAAATATTTTTTAGGAATGTAATTGTTTTCTTATTGATTTCCTATAATTTTTTTAAGCATAAAGTAAAAAAAATTATGTTTTTTATTTATTTTTATATTTCTTTTTTCCTTAAGCAAAATCAATTTTCACATTGTGGTATTTTCAAACAAAAAATTTCATGATATGATGTGGCCATAGGAAGCATTTAGGGTGAAACATATCAGTAAAAAAATTTCAACGAGGTGATTTTTTATGAACAAGTACCTTGAATCGGTAATCGAAAAAGTAAGAACAAAATATGCTAATGAACCAGAATTCGTGCAAACAGTTGAAGAAGTTTTTTCGTCACTAGAACCAGTCGTAGAAAAACATCCCGAATATGAAAAATTTGACTTATTAAACCGTTTAGTAGAACCGGAACGTCAGTTTACATTCCGCGTTGTTTGGCAAGATGATGAAGGAAACTATCACACCAATACAGGGTATCGTTTCCAATTTAACGGAGCCATCGGTCCTTATAAAGGCGGCCTTCGTTTCCAAAAAAACGTCTACTCCGGCATTATCAAATTCTTGGGATTTGAACAAATATTTAAAAATGCATTGACAGGTCTTCCCATCGGCGGGGCAAAAGGCGGAGCTGATTTTGATCCGACAGGTAAATCGGACGCTGAAATTATGCGTTTCTGCCAGAGCTTTATGCAAGGTTTATATCGTTACATCGGTCCAGACATTGACGTCCCAGCTGGCGATATGGGTGTTGGCGGTCGTGAAATCGGCTATTTATTCGGCGAATATCGTCGTTTGAAAGGTGCGTTTGAAAATGGCGTATTAACAGGCAAGGGCTTTAGCTTTGGCGGTTCCCTTATTCGTCCAGAAGCAACCGGTTATGGTGCCGTATACTTCTTGGAAAACGTATTAAAAGATGACGGCCAAGATATTAAGGGTAAAACGATTGCTGCCGCAGGCTTCGGCAACGTTACATGGGGCATCTGCAAAAAAGCAGCTGAACTTGGTGCCAAAGTAGTTACCTTGTCTGGTCCGGACGGATATATTTATGATCCCGACGGCGTCATAACGGAAGAAAAAATTAATTACCTCCTCGAAATGCGCAGCAGCGGTCGTAACCGTGTCCAAGATTATGCAGATAAATTTGGCGTAGAATTCCATCCGGGTGAAAAACCATGGGGCAGAAAAGTAGATATCATTATGCCGTCTGCTATGCAAAATGACGTTCATTTGGAACAGGCAAAACAAATCGCAGCAAACAAGATTCGGTATTATATCGAAGTAGCTAACATGCCGACAACCAACGACGCATTGAAATACTTACTGGATCAAAAAGATATGATTGTAGCTCCATCTAAAGCAGTAAATGCCGGCGGTGTAGCTGTATCCGCATTAGAAATGAGCCAAAACAGCGAACGTCTTGTTTGGACAGAAGAAGAAGTAGATACTCGACTTCACCATATCATGAATACCATTTACAAAAATTGCAAAGACGCTTCCGCTCGTAATGGCTTAGGATATAACCTTGTTGCTGGTGCTAATATCGCCGGTTTTGAACGAGTTGCCGACGCAATGCTTGCTCAAGGTGTTTTCTAATCACCTCGTATTCTTACAAGCGGTTATATCTTCCTAAAGAAAGAGGGCTATAACAAAATGGGCGAAAATGCTCATTTTGTTATAGCCCCTTCTTTTAGTATATTGTATTAAGATTGCATTTCTTGTAAAAATTCGGTTTTGATTTGCTGACGCAATGCGTTGTCAGATGCCAATTTCAAAACCAGCCTGCCTATAATTTCCGCCCCCTGACGAATCGTATGCGTAATTGCCGGGCTTTTGACCATATTGGCAATTTCCACCGAATGTTCTGGGCAAGCTGTTGTACCCATTGCTAAATGCAAATGCAAAGCCGGACATTGATGGCTTACATTTCCTATATCTGAGCTGCCGCAATCAAGGGTGTTTTGATAGGGAATATTCATTTCATCCAACACATCTTCTACTGCCTTTGTAGCTGTGTGATTCCAAATCATATTATCAAATTTATAACCGACTTGTTTCACATCATAGGTCGTATTCGTCGCAATCGATGCCCCTTCAAAACATTTCATGATATTTGCAACTACTGTATCCAAATAGGCTCTTTCTGTATGACGGATACAACATTCTAGTTCTGCATAATCTGGAATGATATTGGACGCTGTTCCACCATGAACCATATAGACGCCGATTCTCGTTTCCGGTCGAACATGCTGACGAAGCATGTCAATGGCATGCATAGCCAATACAGCTCCATTCAATGCATTTCGTCCATTCCATGGCTCACTAGCCGCATGCGCTGTTTGTCCATGAAAGGCAATGCGATAATCGTCTAATGCCAAAAAGTGCGAATTAGAGGTTGTCTTATTCGGTGAAACGTGAATCATCAACGCCAAATCATAGGCTTTAAACACGTCTTGTTCACACATGCCTACTTTACCGCCATGAAGTTCTTCATCAGGCGTACCGATTAAATCGATATCCACAGGTATGTCCATATGCTGCAATGCTGCAGCTGCCAAAAAACTCATCGCACCATTTGCAGAATGGCCGCATCCATGTCCTACGCCGGGAAGGGCATCATATTCTGCTAGAAGTGCAATTTTCATTACCGGCTTTTCTGCACGACAAACCACGGCTTTAAAAGCCGTCGGCTCATTGGCGAACTGTTCCGTAACTTCCATTCCCAAGACACGGCATAGATGCACATATCGTTTACAAGCGCGATATTCTTCCCCTGACAATTCTGGGTCATTCGCAATTTGATAATTTAACGTAAATGCTTCTTCTTCATGCCTTGTAATTTCTTGTTTTAATACATCTATACTCATTCTCTTATACTCCCCATGATTGTAACATAAACATATATAACGGAATAACAATTAATCCTAATACTACTGATAAGAAACTAACTTGTGTCGCATACTTTACATCGGCTCCTACCGATTTAGCCACTACGGTCATCTGCGTCATAGCCGGCATACTAGCTTGCATCGTAAAAACCTGCGCCGACATAGGCGTAACTGAGATGACAGGTAATAATGCTAATACACAAAGAGGGCATAAAATAAACCGCCCGCATAATGCCCCCACCAAGTCTCTATCCCAATGGACACTCGCCAACGAAATACTGCTCATTTCAATACCAATGACCATCAGTGATAACGGCGTTGCTAAATTTCCTACGTATTGAAAAGATACTAGTAAGAAATCAGGCAGCTTCATATTGACTAAAATAAAGGCCAACCCGATTAAAAATCCCAGTAATGGCGGTGAAAGCACTTTTTTGAGCGTTTTAAGGGAAAAAAGAGGCATTGATTTCTCACCGCCCGTACTATCATTGACAATGTGATACACACCCAGTGTCCAAAACATCGTTGTATTTGCCATATAATACAACATAACAGACGGTACGCTCTGCGTGCCAAATAATGCCAAATTAACAGGCAGGCCAATAAATATAGTATTGGCAATAAAAAAACAGGTCATAAATACACCTTGTCTATCTTGCCGAATATGAAACAGTTTAACTGCAATACGTCCAACTACATATGCCAGTAAAATAGAAGAAAAAGGCAGCAACAAATCTGGTGCAATTTGCAACAATGAATCATGGGTAAAATCTTTTTCTAACTGGCACAACATATATAACGGTAAGGCAATTTTCATGACCAATTTCGTTAACAGCGCACTTGTCTCGGACGTAAACCAGCCTTTTTTCGCTAATATAAACCCAATGCCAATGATAAATAATATTTCAAAAATTCCCTGAAGGCCATGAATGATTCCAGCCACAATTTCTCGCTCCTTTTATGATAGATGATATAATGACGGTCTTCTATCACGAAATACATTGATCGTTTCGCGAATAGACACAATCGCCCCTATGTCTACATCTGCTGTTATGATGGTTGGTTCTTGTTCTCCTCTTGCTACTATATCGCCTAACGGATCAATAATCATGGAATGTCCACCAAAATGAAGGGTTCCGGCATCACCGCAGTTATTAACAGCTACTACAACCATTTGATTTTCAATGGCTCTAGCACGATTTAAAACGTTCCAATGATCGATACGTATATCCGGCCAAGCAGCCGGCACAAATAGAACCTTTGCGCCCTTCAGTGCTGCCATGCGAACCCATTCCGTAAATCGCAAATCATAGCAAATAATGGAAGCCATCGTAACCCCATCCAACGTAAATATGGATAAGGAATTACCGGCTTGAAATACTGTATTTTCTCCTCCTGGCGCAAATAAGTGCACTTTATCATATGTACTAATGATATGTCCCTGTCGATTGACGACATATGTTGTATTATATACACCATTCTCTTTGCGGACAGATACAGAACCGCCAACAATATGTATCCCATAGGTTTGAGCCAACGTCATCAACATATGTTGGGTACGTTTTCCTTGATTATCGGCCAATTCCTGCACATTCGTCGGATAAAACGACGTATTCCACAATTCAGGAAGCACGACGATATCAGCGCCAGTATGAGCCGCTTTACCGATTGCCTTTTCAACGGCTGCATAATTCGCCTCAACCTGACCTAATTCAACATCTAACTGAATCGCTGCAATTCTCATGCAAACACCTTCTTTCTCCTTTATATGCTTTTATATTGTAAAATTATAGAAGAATTGTGTCTAAAACACAATATACTTGTTCTACAACTTTTTATAACGTTCTTGTACCTCCTCTAGCTTGAAAAAAAAGACGTATCTTGGTATAGTTAAAGTAATTTCTATCAAAGGATGCGGTATGAATGGCTAATCAAAAGAAAACAGATGAAGAAATGACCCCATGGCTGCAAAACCTCATGCAATGCGCAGCATGTAAACTGCGTCACGAAGGAAATCGAGGTCCTACACGGTATTCAGGAGATGTCAATTCTCCCCTCATGTTTGTCGGCGAAGGCCCTGGCGGTGTGGAAGATGAATACGGCGTTCCTCTCGTAGGGCCGTCAGGTCAATTATTAGATAAAGCATTATGGAGTGTTGGTCTAACGCGTGATCATGTCTACGTAACAAATATCGTCAAATGCCGTCCGCAAAACAACCGTACGCCAACATTAGAAGAAGGGAAATATTGCGCAAATATTCATTTAGTAAAAGAAATTGAATTAATTCAACCTAAAGTCATCGTTTGTCTTGGCAAAGTAGCATTTCAATATTTTTACGGCCGTACTGCCAGCATCATGCGTAACCGCGGCAAATGGTTTTCGTATCATGGCATTCCTGTTATGCCAACCTATCATCCCGCATTTCTACTGCGCCAAACTGGCAAAAATCTAGTCGAATACAAATGGCAGGTATACTATGACTTTAAAGCTGCTGTTGAAAAAGCCAAAGCAGCTATGCCAGATTATACCTATCAAAGTCCGGAAAAGCCAAATCTGCTGGCACAATTTTCTGCACTAAAAGAAACTCGTCATTTTTAATGTATCCCTATTATTTCTAACATGAACCCCTTGCGCTGTCTTACCTAGCAAGGAGTTCGCCTCGCTAGGTTGCCATTCTTACAAGATATATATACTCTTTGGGTTTCATTCTTTACATTTTTTAAATCATTTGCTATAATGTATACGCATCATATATGCGGGTGTAATTCAGTGGTAGAATACGAGCTTCCCAAGCTTGGTACGAGGGTTCGATCCCCTTCATCCGCTCCATAAATCAAAGGGGCTGTAACAAAATGAGCATTTTCGCCCATTTTGTTGCAGCCCTCTTTCT
>CALBLM010000158.1 GCA_937895695.1 uncultured Megasphaera sp. | reverse complement strand
CCCACAAAATCACGATTGCAGTATGCACCAGCAGGAACCAATCCCATAGCAGCCATTTGATATGCTTCTTGATGATACGGTATAGACGATACATCAAAATGAATCGTTTTCTGACTGCCGCGAGCCATTTCACAAGCATGCCCCAATAAACCGAATCCGGTCACATCGGTACAACTGTGTATGTCATACGACAGCATTGCATCGCGTGCCGTTTTATTTAAAAATGCCATTTGCGCATACAACCGTTTTAGCAGACTGTCCTCTACAAAGTCACCTTGCGCAGCAGTCATTAAAATCCCTACGCCCAGTGGTTTCGTTACAATCAGCACATCGCCTTCTTGGGCAGAAGAATTACGGAGCAGTTTATTGGGATGGACAAATCCTGTGACAGCAAGCCCATATTTAGGCTCTTTATCTTCAATCGTATGACCGCCTGTAATTAAAACATTGGCTTCATAGGCTTTGCTGTATCCGCCTTCCAACACAGCTTTTACCGCATCCTGACCCATTTGAGATGAAATACACATCACATTCATAGCCAATTTGGGTTCAGCCCCCATCGCATAAACATCGCTTAATGCATTGGCCGCCGCGATTTGCCCAAATACGAAAGGATCATCCACAATCGGAGGAAAGAAGTCGACTGTTTGTACCAATGCTAAGTCATCACTGATGGCATAAACAGATGCATCATCACTTTTATCGTATCCTACGAGTAATCGTTTATCCATACGTGTTGGAATCCCGTCCAACAGTTGAGCCAGTGTCCCAGCTCCTACTTTCGCGCCTCACCCAGCGCAGGATGCCATTTTAGTCAATGCTATCTTTTTATCCATCAAACTCTTCCTCCTTTCCAAAACGAAGACACCATACGTCACTTGGATTATAACGTACTTTTTCTAAAAAGTAAAAGATTTACGCATGGTCTTCCCGTGTCAAAATTTCTTGTCCTACTGTCACGCCGGCAGCCGATGCCTGTACAAGGCCTCTGGTAATACCCGCCCCATCACCAATAGCAAAGAAATTCGGAATTTTTGTTTCCAGCTTATTGCTTAATTCTAAGCGATTGGAATAAAACTTAACTTCAACACCGTATAATAACGTATGGCGTGAATTAGCTCCTGGGGCAATTTTATCCAATGCTTCGAGCATTTCTTTAATATCCTGTAAATGACGATACGGCAATACTAACGATAAGTCACCTGGCGTTGCATTGGGCATCGTTGGCCGGACTAAACCGCGCTGAATCCGTTCCGGTGTAGACCGACGACCATCCAATAAATCTCCCAACCGCTGTACAATAACGCCGCCACCAAGAATGTTTGCCAAATTAGCAATGTATTTGCCATATTTAATGGGTTCGTGGAAAGGCTGCGTAAATTTTTTGGAAACGAGAATGGCAAAATTCGTATTTTCGCTTCGCTTGTGCGCATAACTGTGGCCATTTACCGTCAGCAGCCCATCATTATTTTCTTCTACAACGAAACCATATGGATTCATGCAGAACGTACGGATTCGGTCATCAAAAGATTGACTAAAATAAATTAATTTAGATTCATATACTACATCCGTAATTGTTTCCAATACTTCTGCCGGCATTTCAACACGCACGCCAATATCTACGGCATTTGAAGTTAGTTCCAATCCCAATTTGCTGACTTCATGAATAAACCATTCCGAACCTTCACGGCCCGGTGCACTCACTAAATACCGGCATGCATAAAACTGATCGGCAATCAATACGCCTTGTACTTGTCCATCTTCGACAACAATATGGTCTACAGCCGTATCCGCCATAATATCGACTTTTCCATCTAGAAAATCACGCATATGTGTTAATATTTGCGCATTTACATCCGTTCCCAAATGCCGAATTCGTGCTGGAATTAAACGAAGATCGGCAGCTGCTGCTTTTCGCTGTATATCTCGGATTTTATCTTTATTTTCATCGCCATATACTTTTCTATCGGCACCGCCAAACCGGCAGTACACTTGATCGACATACTCAATTTTTTTCATCAGTTCGGCTTTGGACATGTAGTCATCCAAATTACCACCGTATTCCGTTGTCAGTGTGAGTTTGCCGTCACTGAAAGCGCCGGCTCCGCCCCAACCGCATACGACATTGCGAACTTTATCTTTCGGCAAGGCATTTTTATTCAAACTCGTCGCAATACGTTCCCGAATATCCTGTCCTTTTTCAACCATCAGAATCTGCAACCCTTTGTCAGCTAATTCCAATGCTGTAAAAATGCCGGCAGGTCCGGCACCAATAATAATGACATCATATGTTTTGATTGCTTTCATGGACATTCACTCCTTTTGATGCGGGCATAAAAATAACCCGTTTGGGGAATTCCCAACGGGTTGTTGCAATACTTCTCTTTTAGAGTATCCTCATTTAGATTACCACGATACATGCTGTATTGTCAATCATTGCCACATTTTTTCTTTTAAAATATGATATAATATATTGAACAGGAAGGGGGTTTTCTTATGGGTCGCATACGAAACAGGCATCTGCAAGAAGATACGGAAAATAAAAAAGATTTAAAACTACAAAAAAATATTTTCTTAGGAACATTTACATTAATGATTATATTTCTTGTTTCTTTATATCTGCAAATTGGTCTTATATTTTCCGGTATCGTCGCAGCGATTCTTCTTATTTCAACAGGTATTTTATATATTAAATATAAAGATTTTTACACACTGCGTGATCGCGGACAACGTACTTGGTGCGTAACAGTTGCCATGTATGCCAGTTTGATTCTTACCCTAGGCTGCGTATACTATTTTACACAGGATGCCCCACTAACGGACGACTACGCTCTCGTATTTTTATTTGGCTTCATGTTTTTTACGTACATGGTATATCGTACACTCAGTCCAACAATGGTTGTTGGCAATAAACGCCGCCGTATTAAAAACTAATAAAACAACGATAAAAAAACTCCCTGCGATATTGCAAGGAGTTTTTCATACATGTCAAGATGACAATTATTTAGCAGCTTTTGTTGCTCTTTCTTTTTTATAAATATCAGCCGTAATAGCATCGGAGCAGCAAACAGCAACAACGTCAGCAACATCTTCAGAAGAGCAGCCACGAGACAAGTCAAGAATCGGTTCTGCCAAGCCTTGAACCAATGGGCCAAGGGCAGTTGCATTGGCAAAACGCTGAACCATTTTATAACCAATGTTAGCAGCATCGAGGTTCGGGAAAATGAGGACATTGGCATGACCTGCAACTTTAGAACCCGGAGCTTTATGTTCGCCAACTTCAGGAACCAAAGCAGCATCAGCCTGTAATTCACCATCAAATTCGAAATCTACATTGCGTTCTTTCAAGATTTCAACAGCTTTGCGAACATTTTCAACAGATTCGCCAGCACCGGAACCTTTTGTAGAATAGGAAAGGAATGCAACTTTCGGATTTAAAATCTGAACAGTACGACGAGCACGTTCTACGCAGATGCAAGCAATATCAGCCAACTGTTCTGCTGTCGGGTTCGGAATAACGCCGCAGTCACCAAGTACAAGGATACCATTATCGCCATACTGCGGTGTATTGGTTAACAGAATGAAAGCGGAAGATACAGTCTTGTTGCCAGGACGAGGACCAACAACCTGAAGGCCTGCACGAATAACATCAGCAGAAGTCGTAGCTGCACCAGATACAACGCCATCAGCTTCGCCAAGAGCTACAAGGCCTGCAGCAAAGAATGTGTAGTTCGTTGTCATGATTTCACGTGCTTTTTCAACTGTCATGCCTTTCTTTTCACGGCGTTTAGCGAAATATGCGCACAATTCATCCATACGATAAAATGTTTCCGGATCTACTACTTCTGCACCAGTAAGATCAATCTGGAATTTTGCAGCATCTTTTTTTATCTGTTCCAATTTACCTACGAGAACAATTTTAGCAAAACCGTCTGCCAAGACACGTTCAGCAGCTTTCAATACACGGCGGCTGTTTGTTTCTGGGAGAACGATTTTTTTCTGTGCTTTAGATACACGAGCTTTTAAGTCATCTGTAAATCTCATTTCGGGACCACTCCTTAAATAAGTTTCTAAATTCAAATTCCAACACGTCTATTATAATACAAATCCCAAATGAATCAAATATCTTTCTCCGTATTTATTCGTATTCCAAATCTTTTCGACATACAAATTAATCATTAATTTATAAACTTGCACGCATACTTTTATAAAGAATACAAAAAATACACAAAAGCAATAAATCACACTGCTTTTGTGTATTCCCGTTGTAATCAAATCAGTAACGATACGAATCCAATATATCTCGAATAACCGTTCCTGAAAATCCTCGATTTTGTAAAAATCGGGCCATCTTCCCAGGATTTTTTTCCTTTGTTGCAAACCGTTTAGCAATCAACTGTTCTGCCAAAGCATATTCATCGATCGGTTCTCGTTCTTCCGGTACAGGAAGTTGGCGCTGTCGCAATTTATTGACAATATATCGATGTCCATACTGCCCTTTGCGCGCATAATACCGATATACGTCAGCAGCCAATCGTTCGTCATCAATAAAATGTTCTTCTTTCAGCAAATCAATGGTTTTATCTATACTTTCATCGGCTGCATCGCATCGGCGCAGCTTCTGCCGCAATTCACCTTCGCTGAGAAAACGAACCGTAAGCAGACGCAATGCTTTGGCATATGTTTCTTTATCGTTCATAATCCCTTATTCTTCGGTATCTGCTGCAGATGCAGCCGGTGCCGCTGTAATGGGTTCTTCTTCCATGACTTCTTCAAATTTTTCCGGTTCTGCTGCTAACGTATCCCGAATAATTTTTTCTACTTCATCGGCAATTTCCGGATGTTCTTTCAAAAATACCTTGACATTTTCTTTGCCTTGACCCAGTCGTTCTCCTTTATAGGAATACCATGTACCGCTTTTTTCAATAATATCCATGGATGCCCCCAAATCCAAAATCGTTCCTTCACGAGAAATACCGGCACCATACATAATATCGAACTCACAATTTTTAAACGGTGGGGCTACTTTATTTTTAACAACTTTTACACGAGCTCTATTGCCGATGACATCGCCGCCGGATTTAATGGCTTCACCCTTACGAATTTCCATGCGAATCGATGCATAGAACTTCAAAGCTCTGCCACCCGTTGTCGTTTCCGGATTGCCAAACATAACACCCACTTTTTCACGAAGCTGGTTAATGAAAATAACAATAGCTTTTGATTTAGAAATAATCCCAGTCAATTTTCGTAAAGCCTGACTCATCAAGCGTGCCTGCAACCCAACATGGGAATCTCCCATTTCGCCTTCAATTTCTGCTTTGGGTACCAAAGCAGCAACGGAATCCACTACAATAATATCAACAGCGCCACTGCGAACGAGTTCTTCCGTAATTTCCAATGCCTGTTCTCCATTATCTGGTTGTGAAATAAGCAATTCCGCCGTATCTACACCCAAGTGACGGGCATATACTGGATCCAATGCATGTTCCGCATCAATAAACGCCGCAATACCTCCTTGTTTTTGAGCCGATGCAATGGCATGCAGGGCCAACGTTGTTTTGCCGGAAGATTCAGGACCATAGATTTCGATTACACGGCCGCGGGGATAACCGCCGACGCCAACAGCCAAATCTACTGCCAAGGAGCCGGACGAAATGACTTCTAAATTCATTTTATCCGCTAAATCACCTAGGCGCATAATTGCTCCTTTGCCAAAATCTTTTTCAATTTTGCGCATTGCATTTTCAAGTGCCGTTTGTTTTGCTTCCATAGCAGCCTCCTAATGTATATGTTCTAAAATATATTTGACAGCATAATAAATTGCACCGGTTGCAGCCCGGCGTTTGACTTCCATTCGATCTCCCAAATAGACATTTCGATGAGTCTGCGTACCCCAAGGCCCGGCAATCCCAGTATATACCAAACCGACAGGCTGCGTATCACTGCTACCGCCGGGCCCAGCGATACCAGTTGTACTAATGGCAATATCCGTACCGTATACGCTGCGGCTTCCTTCTGCCATTTCAGTTGCAGTCTGTGCGCTGACTGCCGTATACGTATCCAATGTATCACGAGAAACACCGAGTATATGTTCTTTCATTTCATTACAATACGTTCCGGCAGAACCACGAAAATATTCTGATGCTCCGGCAATATCTGTAATGTATGAACCTACCAGTCCTCCTGTGCAAGATTCAGCAGCACTAACCGTTAAATGCTGTTCTATCGCAATTCGTCCCAACAGGGCCGCAATAGTTTCATCATTATAAGTAACAGCGATTCGGTGCAGCCGCGCCTGCAGTTCTTCTTTGTATGGTTCAAGCAACGCCGCAGCTTCGGCTTCATTTTCTCCCTTAGCAGTCAATCGCACTTCCACAAAACCAGGACGCGCGTACATAGCAATCGTTGGGTTCGTCTGATGCTGTACTAAATCCATGAGTTTTTCCTCAATAAATGCCTCACCCATGTCATAAATCTTCATGTACAATGATTGTATATATCCCTGCGAACCAAATGTCTGCAGCAGCCACGGACGCAGCCGCTGTGTATACATCCAACGCATTTCCATCGGTGGCCCCGGCAAATGAACCAATACCTTTCCTTGGTGCTGTATCGCCACGCCAGGTGCTGTCCCCGCTCCATTGGCAAAAATGATTGCTCCCTTCGGTATCATGGCTTGTCGCTTTTGGTTTTCCGTGATACCACGACCCGGATGATGTGCTTCTACCCATTTCGTAATGGATTCCACAATTTCCGGATGAAATTCCATCGGCAGCCCCAATACGCGGGCACCAATTACTTTCGTCATATCTCCCTGCGTTGGACCTAAGCCGCCTGTTGTAATGACAATATCAGCCCGGCTGAGGGCCGTTCTTAAAACGGCTTCCATACGCCGTGGATTATCTCCCACTGTCGTATGATACACAACAGAGTATCCTAACGTATTCAATTGCTGTGACAGATATTGTACATTTTCATTGACAATCTCTCCCAGCAGCAGTTCAGAGCCAGTTGTCACTAATTCTACTAACACATACTCACCTCATTTAGACTTGTTCCGCAACTAAATCATAGGCAAATCCCTGGGCAATACGAACAGAAATCATATCTCCTTCTTTAACACCATCAGCATTTTCCAAATAGGTCAAGCCATCCACATCGGGTGCTTGAATCTCAATCCGTCCCACAGCCTGGCGTACACCATCTTCTTCGGTTACTTTTTCAACTAACATCGTATGAATAGTTCCTTCCAATTCCTGATTCCGATGTTCAGATACTTTGGCTTGAATGGCCATCAATGTATGATATCGCTCTTCCTTTATGTCTTCTGGAATCTGATCCGGCATATTTGCCGCCGGCGTACCTTCTTCTTGAGAATACGTAAAGACGCCGACATCATCAAATTCCGCTTCCTGAACAAAATCACACAGTGCCTGAAATTCTTCTTCTGTTTCACCGGGGAACCCAACAATAAACGTAGAGCGCAAGGTCAGTTTACGGCCATGACTGCACAATTTTTTCACAAGATTTCGTACATCTTGTTCACTATCACGACGATTCATACGCTGCAAGACAGTCTGTGAAATATGCTGCAATGGCAAATCCACATAGGGACAGATCTTATCTTCCTTGACAATGAGATCCATCAATTCGTCTGTAAAATAATGGGGATACAAATAAAATAATCGAATCCAGCGAATGCCTTCAATCGTCACAAGCTGACGCAATAATTCCGGCAACAGCGAATGTCCTGCCAAATCTACACCATAACTAGTCGTATCCTGGGCAATGAGATTAATTTCCTTTACACCTTCTGCAGCTAATTGCTGCACTTCTGCCACAACAGAGGAAACAGGACGGCTGCATAGCGGTCCGCGAACATGAGGAATAATGCAAAATGTACAACCATTATTGCACCCTTCACCAATTTTTACATACGTACTATATGTCGGTGTTGTCCGCAAACGGCTCGTGTTTTGGTCGTATAAATGGCTTACATTATCCATAAAACATGCTTTTTTCCCATGTTCAACAGAATCAATGGCCTCCCAAATACGATCCCATGATCCCGTTCCCAAAAGTGCATCAATTTCAGGCATTTCTTTCAGCAAATCTTCTTTATACTGCTGACTCAAACAACCCGTAACGATAAGCATGCGGCAATGGCCTTCTTGTTTGTATTTAGCAGCTTGTAAAATCGTATTGATAGATTCTTCTTTAGCTTTTTCAATAAATGTACATGTATTCACAATAATAATATCTGCATCTGCCAAGTCTTCTGTGATTTCCATATGGCGTTCTTTGAGAATTCCCAGCATCACTTCTGTATCAATAAGGTTTTTTGAGCAGCCTAAGCTAACAAATCCAATTTTTTCCAATCTATTCGTCCTTTCCAAAGCGAACTGATTTTATCCACCAATTTTGTAAATCCCGGCGGCCTGCATCAGTATATTGTTTTTTTATTGGGAACAATACAAGTTCTCGTCCTTGTGAATCCAATATTTTTCGTGCTGTTTCATTCGTATAGGTAAAGTACAAGTGGTTTTTCCGCAAAACAGCGTCTACGTCCCTTGAATACAGCCAATCAATAAACGCTGCTGCTAATTCTTCATCTTGACATTTCGTCGTTATGGCCGCACCAGTCAGCCAATAGGATGTACCGTCACGGGGATACAAAATATAAATCGGAGCGCCATCTTGCCGATATTGCCGCGCTGTCGTCGCATCAACGACTCCCAAATTAACTTCGCCACTGGCTACACGCCGTACACTGGAGGCCATCGATTTTGAATAGGCCGCAACATGTGATTGCAGTGCCCGCAAATACAGCCCTGTCTCTTCACTCCCATGTATTTCGACGAGAGAACATAAAAAGTCGCCAGCCATATCCATCGATGCCAAATCAGGAAAAGCAATCGTAAGGGTCGGGTCACGAAGTAAGTCATCCCATGTATGTATATCTACGCCGCGTCTGGCATAATATTCATGACTAACAACAAAGACCATGGGATTGAACCAAAGACCGTTCCAATACCCGTTTGGATTTTTGAACACATACGAGACAGCATCCGTCTGCAAGGATGTATATGGCTTCAAATGTTGTTTTTCTTTTGCCTGTCGCAATACCGTTTCAGATGCAATATATATATCCGGTAAGTTAGTTTCTCCACCCGCATTCAGTTGCCTATGCAATGCATCATCTGTTTTGCTGATGAGTTGCACATGCATGCCTGTTTGTCGATAAAATGCAGCTGCCAAGTCAGTATTGACATCTGCCGGCATATCTGAAAAAACAATCAAATGCCGCTCCGTTTCGTAGGAAATTTCTTCTTCCTGCTGTCGTTGCTGTTCATGCCATATATAATTGCTAAACCCCAGTAGTGCCACTACAAATATAAAGACACCGACTAATGGCATATATCGTTTCATTTTTTACCTCGCATCGGCCTTCGCTGATTCATTCTGCCTGAACGACAGCGTCCTGAAGCCGCACGATGGAACGACAACTGCTGTCGTCCTCGTTCTTTTCGTATATGACGCGGCGCAATCAAGCATTTGGAGCCAAAGCCAATTAAATCCTTCCGTCTAGCCAAGCACAATGCTTTATACACAATATCATAATTTGCAGGATTTTTATACTGCATCAAGGCACGCTGCATTTGTTTTTCTTCCGGTCGGCGCGCTACATAAACCGATTCACCAGTCAATGGATTTATTCCCGTATAATACATGGCCGTTGAAAGACTTCCCGGCGTCGGAATAAAGTCCTGTACCTGTTCCGGCTGCATATGCATATCCCGCAAAAATTCAGCCAGCGCAATGGCATCATCTAGCGTGCATCCAGGATGACTAGACATAAAATACGGTACTAAATACTGTTTTTTCCCCAGTTTATGATTTGCTTCATCAAACCATTCTTTAAATTTTAAAAAGGCGCGGATATCTGCTTTTCCCATTAAATCGGTTACGTGCTTAACCACATGTTCCGGTGCCACTTTTAATTGTCCACTGACATGATACTGACACAATTCTTCAACAAATTTTTTATTGTGATCAGCTAAGACATAATCATATCGCAGTCCCGAACGAACAAATACTTTTTTTATTCCCGGAATGCTGCGGATTTCCTTCAGCAATTTTCGATAGTCTTCATGCGACGTATCGAGGTTAGGACACGTTTCACTGCCAATACAGTGTTTATTTTTACAAACACCGGCCTTTAATTGTTTTTGGCATGCCGGATGGCGAAAATTTGCCGTCGGACCGCCGACATCATGAATATAACCTTTAAAATCCGGAAAATGGGTCATTTTTTCTGCTTCTCGTATAAGAGATTCGTGACTTCGGTTTTGAATAATCGGTCCTTGATGGCTAGTAATCGCACAAAAATGGCAATGTCCAAAACAACCTCGCTGACTAGTCAAACTAAATTGTACTTCCTGCAACGCCGGTACACCGCCAACGGCATCATAATCAGGATGCCAACGTCGTTGAAAAGGCAATTCATAAATAGCGTCCATTTCTTTTGTTGTCAGAGGCAATGCTGGCGGCGTCTGAACAAGGAAGCGATTTTCTGACGGCTGAATAACAGTTCTGCCATAAAAGGGATCTTGTTCTTCATACTGTATCTTAAAGGCCTTGGCAAATGCCTTCTTGCTAGCTTTCACTTCTTCATAGGACGGACACATTACCGTATGTGCCGATACAGGCGCATGACTAGTCACATAACAAATGCCGCGGATATTATACATCTCTGCTACCGTCTTGCCTTCTGCCAAGGCATCGGCAATTTCTACGACAGAATGTTCCCCCATGCCATAACTTAAAATATCGGCTTTGCTGTCTAATAAAATAGAATGCCGCACTTTGTTAGACCAGTAATCATAATGGGCAAATCGGCGCAGACTGGCTTCAATGCCGCCAATCACAATAGGCACATCCTTATAGGCTTCACGCATTCGATTGGCATATACAATCGTCGCACGTTCTGGTCGTCTGCCTGCTTCGCCACCAGGAGAATAATTATCTTTACGGCGAAATTTTTTTGCAGCTGTTTTTTCGTTGAGCATAGAATCCAAATTGCCAGCTGTAATCAATGCTGCTAATCTAGGCTTTCCTAATACTTTAAAAGGTTCAACACTATGCCAATCAGGCTGTGAAATAATACCTACTCGGTATCCTCGGCTTTCCAATACCCGGCCAATTACAGCAGCAGCAAATCCGGGATGATCCACATAGGCATCTCCGTTTATGTATACAAAATCCAACTGCTCCCAACCGCGTCGTTTCATATCAGCACGGCTTGTTACTAAAAAATTATTTGTCATAATTTCCTCTATACTAAAATCCAAATAATCAGCAGCAGACAAATAACAATACCGGCAATAATCGTAATTTCCGGCCATTTGCCCTGTCTTTTCTTCTTTTTGGCATCATTTTTCTTTACTTTTTTCGGCTTATTTTGTACTGCCGCAGGCCGTACATCCGGCTGCGGAACCGTAGCTGCAAAAGCGCCTTTATATTTTTGTACCAACGCAGCTCCGTCTAATCCTAAATAATTTCCATAATTACGAGTAAATCCCTTCACAAAAACAACGCCGGGAATATCGTCATATGTATCTTTTTCCAATGCCTTTAAATACTCTTGTTTTATATTCAACGCATCAGAAACTTCTTTCAGTGTCCGTCCCTGTTTTTCTCGTTCTTTTCGTAAAATTTTACCTAATGATGACACTGGCAGTCTCTCCTTTCTGCGTTTTGTATCTTTTTATTATATAACATTATATCCCCTTTCATCAATGACATGAATGCTCATTTTGAAACTATCTAAACGATGCCATATCAATCTATATGCCTTTGTTTGTACAAAGAAAAAAGGCATACACAAATGTGTATGCCTTGAAAAAAATTTGGTGGGCGATAACAGGATCGAACTGCTGACATCCTGCTTGTAAGGCAGGCGCTCTCCCAGCTGAGCTAATCGCCCAAAAGTGGTGACCCCTACGGGATTTGAACCCATGTTCTCGCCGTGAAAGGGCGGTGTCTTAGACCACTTGACCAAGGGGCCATGCTAAAGGAAAAAATGGTGATCCACCCGAGATTCGAACTCGGGACACCCTGATTAAAAGTCAGGTGCTCTACCAACTGAGCTAGTGGATCATAATGGCAGGGGTAGCTGGATTCGAACCAACGATGACGGAGTCAGAGTCCGTTGCCTTACCGCTTGGCGATACCCCTACTGGCTCCTCAAGTAGGACTCGAACCTACGACAAATCGGTTAACAGCCGATTGCTC
>CALBLM010000157.1 GCA_937895695.1 uncultured Megasphaera sp. | reverse complement strand
TTACGGAATAATCATCTGTTTCACCGGGCTGTGTCATGACATTGCAAATGTAAATTTTCTTCGCTGTACTTTGGCAAACGGCTTCGGCTATTTCCGGCACACATAAATTAGGCATAATACTTGTATATAAACTGCCCGGTCCTAATACGACAGCGTCAGCATGCCGAATAGCTTCTACTGCAGACTGTACAGCTTTAGGCTGTTCCGGCGTCGTGAATACCCGCTTGATTTTACCATGGGCATGGGGTATCTGTGATTCACCGCAAATAATCCGACCATCCGTCAGTTCTGCATTTAAAGAAATTTTTTCAGCTGACGATGGAATAACTTTGCCGCGTACTTTCAGTACTTTACTTGTCGCATCCATCGCTTCTTCTACATCGCCTAACACTTCGATGAGTGCAGCAATAAATAAATTACCAAAGCTATGTCCTGTTAAATTACCTGAACCGCCAAATCGGTGAGCAAATAATTTTTCCATCAATCCTTCTTTATCCGCTAACGCAACCAAACAGTTACGCAAATCACCGGGCGCAATAATATCTAAGTCCTGCCGAATTCGTCCAGTAGAGCCACCGTCATCGGCAACCGTGACAACAGCCGTTAAGTTATATGTCTTTGTTTTCAGTCCCCGCAACATAACGGACAGTCCCGTACCGCCGCCAATAACGACTACCTTGGGTCCTTTGGAAAGCTGAATATTAGAGAGTATCAAATCACTGATATTCCCCGATTCATTCGGCATAACAACGCCCAACATGGTCCGTATCAGCCGTTTCGTAGACCAACCCATGATGACTACGCCGATACAAAGAACGACAATACCCAATGTCGCTAATACAGTATAATTATAATGTCCCGTCACTTCATACAACATGCGGAACATCCATTCTTCAATTTGGCCCAGCCATTGGTAATTAAAGGTCAGGACTAAACCAAAACTAGTAGCCATCATCCCCAGTCCAAACAGAAACAGCCAGCGCTTGATATGCAGGCCCGGATGCAGCCATTTAAAAAAACGCATGAGCCGACACCTCCATTACTGTCCCTCGTATCCTGGTGCGTCTTCTTCCACTTCATTTTTGTAAAGATCTCGATGTTCAATCGTAACATCAATGCCATTTTCTTTTAAATGTTTATACATGGCTTCAGCCATGCAAATACTGCGGTGCATACCGCCTGTACAACCAACAGCAATCACTAGCTGACTTTTCCCTTCTCGTTCGTAATTAGGCAAAAGGAAGTCAATCATATCAAACCATTTTTTCTTAAACGCCGCTGTCACAGGAAAACTTTCCACATACTCTCTAACAGCCGGTACGCGGCCCGACTTATGCCGGTATTCTTCAATATAATACGGGTTAGGCAAAAACCGTACATCATCTACAATATCTGCATCAATCGGCATGCCATGTTTAAATCCAAAAGATACAACGGTTACATTCAAGCTCTTTTTACCGTCGTTAATGGCATATTTTTTGATTAATATTTCTTTTAATTCTTTCGGCTTCAAATTGCTCGTATCGATAATAAAATCTGCCTGTTTACGCAGTATCGCCAAGCGGCGGCGTTCTTCCGCAATGCCCTGGCTGAGACGACTATGCGGTGCCAGCGGATGGACACGGCGCGTTTCTTTATAGCGACGAATTAATGCCTGATCGGACGCTTCAATAAAGACGATTTCATAATCTACCCCTTGTTCCTGCAGTTCTTTTAAGGATTGGCTCATAGCATCAAAAAATTGACCGCCGCGAATATCTGCAATTAAAGCTACATGGCGGACTCGTTCGCCTCCCTTGATGCATAATTCAGCAAATTTAGGAATAAGCACCGGTGGAATATTATCAATACAAAAATAACCAATATCTTCTAGTACTTGTACCGCATGACTTTTGCCCGCACCGGACATGCCAGTCACAATAATCAAGTGAAATTGATCCATAAAGGTCTCCTTATTTACAACACAAATTTTTCAATCGCTTGTGCAACACCATCGTCATCATTGGATGCTGTAACATGGTCTGCTACTTCCTTGATTTCATCATGAGCATTTTCCATCGTTACTGATACGCCCGCTGCTTTCAACATATCTATATCATTTTGCGAATCCCCGACAGCCATGGTTTCTTCTATAGATACGCCATATAAATCGGCTAGTCGCTGGAGTCCAGCGCCTTTATTTACGCCTGTCGGCATAATTTCCAAATATGTATCTTCTGAGAAAAGAACCTGCAACTTACCGGGTAATTGCTGATCGATATAGGCTTTGCGCTGCAGCAATTCTTCATGCGTACTGCGGCTGAGAATTTTATTGCACGGTCCCTGCGGCTGATATACATCATCGCCACAAATAACAGCATGGGCTCCGGTCTTTCTTTCATAGTCCTGAATCCAATGATCGGACACAGCTGTACGCAATACATCATCAATATAGGTCTGTATCTGCCATCTCTTCTCTTTTGCAATCGCCAGTACAGCCTTGGCATCTGCAACGGATATGGCTTTTTCATATAATTTTTTCCCTGATTCTACGGTCTGAATCAAACCGCCTGCATAAAGAACCATCGGCATATCTCCTAATCCCAATAGTCTTCCATAGTCACGAGCTGTACTGTACATGCGTCCCGTGGCAATTGCTACAACGATGCCTTGATCTCGTGCCGTTTGAATGGTCTGCAAAGTACGTTCGGAAATCGTTTTATCACTGCGCAGCAATGTACCATCCAAATCCAATGCGACCAATCGAATAGGCGGTTTCATGTTCATTTTGTATTCCCGCCTTTCTGCCATGCAAAAGGAATGCCCTCAGACGATTCGGTTGTCTTCGCATTATTTTCCGTATACTGAAGGTCGTTTGCAAATTCATTTGCCAGTTTATCAATGACTTCTTTCTGTTCGTCTGTTGCTCGATTCCGGTTATGAATTGCTGCCTGTACCATTTGAGCCATTTCATAACGAGTCAGAGAATACATGGGAGAAAATTTAGACATATCTGCATTCGTCAGCCCTTCTTTGGTTAACGTGCATAACGATGTATATTCCCACGAATTTCGATCCATCGTATCAAACTGATTTGGCGCATATGGGTTATATGCTGCTGCACTTCCCATGGTCATGATGACAAACGCCATTATAATCATACATATGCGTTTCATATATATTCCTCCTGCATATAAATATACTCCCTACCTGGCCTAACTGCATCGTCATACCTGAAAGAGAGTATATTCAAGATTTATTCTTCAGTTTTTACTGCTTCTTCTGTTGTTTCTTCATTCGGCGTTTCATTCGTTGTATCATCGACTTCTGTATCTTCACCATCAATAACCATATCATCGAGTAGACGAAGCTGGCTTGTCAAAATAGCACGACATTTCGCACGGAACGAACGCGTCTGTGATTTGATTTTATCCAATTCTTGCTGGGAAGCCTGCAAGCTTAATGTCGTTTCATCCATCATTTGCTTTTTCTTATTCGATGCTTCCTGTAAAATCAAATCCGCTTCTTTGCGAGCCGAGACTTTTACATTTTCTGCTGTTTGCTGTGCCAGCATCAATGTGCTGTTCATGGTCGATTCCATTTTTTCATATTGCGATAATTTATCCTGCAATTTATCACAGCGTTCTTTGAGTTCACAATATTCCCGATATACTTTTTCGTAATCACCGGCAACATCATCCATGAATGCATCGACATCTTCTTCGCTGTATCCACGAAAGCCTCGTTTAAATTCTTTATTATGAATATCCATTGGTGTTAACATGGCAACATTCCTCCTCGAATTGTATCCATTTACATACCCGGTTTCAACTATAACAGATCTCAATTACATGTATCGTTTCAACAGCACGCCAATACGGCCTTTTCGCGACGTACCTGTAATCTGTGCCAATTCCATACGGCCTTTTCCCCGCAAGGAAATGACATCTCCCTCCTGCACATCTTGTGACGGTCCTTTAGCAGGCTGCCAGTTTACTTGTACGCGTTCCCCTTTAATCGCTTCTGCTGCCTTTGTGCGAGAAATACCAAAGCCGGAGGAAGCTATCGCATCCAACCGCAAGGATGCTACTGTCGTCTTGATTTCCTTAACTTTTTCCTGTCGTGGTGCAATATCACTCAAGGCCATTTCTTCGACGGAAACGGTAACCATCGCAATTTTAGTAAAGTTCTGTTTCAAATACTGCAGTAATGACGTATCTGCCAAAATAACGGCACCTGTATCCTGCATAATAATATCGCCAAATCGTTCCCGGCCAATCCCCAGCCCCATCAAGGACCCTAATACATCGCGATGGCTCAACAAGCGATACCGAGCATCCCAGGTAACATGACATGCCGTAATATGGAAATCAACAGGTCCTTCATAATCACTGCTGACAAACGCTAATTTAACACGTTCAGCACCTTCATAGCCGCCAAACACGCGCAATGTCAATGAGGGTACATGGGCCTGAATCGTTTCGCCGATTTGTACGGCTCCTGGCGATACGAATTCACTCACTGCATACGGCCGTCCCTTAGCAGTGCTATCTGCCAAATCAATCAATCGGGCAGCCAGTTCGCCATTATCGGTTCCCTTATAATATCGAATAATTCTATCTCTGTTTTTCACACTGTGTTTCCTCACTTACGCTTATTGCTGAGGTGTACTGCCGCCTTCCGGTGCTTTATTGCCCCAGGACAATTGTGTTGTATTGAAATCATTATAATCATGTTTACTGCGATCTACAGTTACACTGCTCGGTACACAAAGGAATATATCTTTGCCGACTTTTTGAATGTTGCCATCTAACGCATATGTAGCCCCGCTAACAAAGTCAACAATACGTTTGGCCACATCGGGAGCCGTCGATTCAAAATTAATGATAACCGGTTTTCTATCTCGTAAATAATCGGCAATGCTTTGTGCATCATCAAATGTTTCCGGTTCTACAATCATCATTTTTAACGGCTGTTCCGTCTGTCCATATCCCAAAGACGACCGACGCGTTGCTGCAGCTACGGGCTGACGACGCTGCGATTGTTCTTCTTCCATTGGTTCTTCATCTTCAAATTCATCTGTTTCGTAATCATCATCGGCACCGCCAATCGTACCAACAAATTTATTTAACATATCCTTTACTCCCATGGTTTGTATCCTCCTTAGTAATTACGAGCGCCAAAAATAGCTGTACCTACGCGAACTACATTTGCGCCTTCTTCGATTGCTATTTCAAAATCATGGGTCATGCCCATCGATAAATACTGTATCTGTCCTGCCGGGAATTTGGGTTTCATATCTTCGTAAAGCGCATGGGCAATACGGAAAATAGGCCGCACGTCCTCTACGTGTTCAAAGTTAGGCGCAATACACATCAATCCCTGTACACGAACATTGGCAAGCGATTTTGCCAATTCACACATCGCTGGAAATTCTTCTACTTCCATTCCAAATTTGCTTTCTTCACGCGCTACATTGACCTGAAGCAAAATATTCTGCACTTTTCCTAATTTGGCTGCTTCTTTGTTGACTGCTTTCAATAAATGTTCCGAATCAACAGAATGAATCAAGTCAAAATGTTCCACTGCATGCTTAGCCTTATTGGTCTGCAAATGACCGATTAAATGCCATTTCAAATGATTTTCCGGAAATGCTTCCAGTTTCTGCAAGGCTTCCTGAACACGATTTTCCCCTACATCAGTAATACCAGCAGCTGCTGCTTCTTTCATATATTCAACCGGATGATTTTTCGTAACGGCTACCAGTGTAATTGTATCCGTCCTGCCGACACGGGAAGCCGCATCAGCGATTCTTTTCTGTACTGCCGCAATATTTTCTTTTATCAAAATGTAATCCCTCCGCGTATATAATTCAGTCGCATATACGACGCTCTTTATAAAACATTACATCATTTCTATTATATATATTTGCCACTATAAATGCTAGTAGTTTTGTAAAAAAATTCATCTATTTATGGCAACATCGCAAAGGCGGCCATACGGCCTGTATAGCTGTTGTCCCGGCGGTATGAAAAGAAACGCTGCGGATGTTCAAATACACATTGACGACTGACTTCAATATGAGACGGTTGTAATCCGGACTGACACAACATATGATACTGTATAGCACGTAAATCTGCCATAAATACGCCATGTTTATACTGTACCCATGCAGGTTTCATATCGGATATGGACAGCAATTTCTCTGCTACATTTCTACTCATTGTCAAATGATGAGAACATATAGACGGTCCAATATATGCCATCATATGCTGTGGTTGTGATCCATATACAAACTCCATGGCTTGCACGGTCTTAGCCGTAATCTTGGCTGCTGTATTATACATGCCAGCATGAATCACGGCACATGCATTTTGTTGGTAATCAAAAAGAATGACCGGCACGGCATCAGCAACCTGCACCAACAACACAACACCCTTACAATTTGTGAGTGCCGCATCGGCATGAGGAATCGCATCGTAGGCAGAGCCGGCACCGCAACCGCATTCATGCTGTCCTGCAACGATGATGTGATTGCCGTGTCCCTGCTGTACCGCTGTAATCTGATTAATAGAAACGCCTAAGGTTTCACACAAACGGCGTCGGTTTTCCAATACAGCCAGTATGTCATCGCCAACGGATAAAGATAGGTTGAGCGACTGATACACACCTTGGCTCACGCCGCCGTCGCGGCCTGTCACGCCATGGCAAAGTCCCGCCTCATGCAGTATGCTGCTTTCTTCCCAAGCAATCCCATTGTCATGTTCAATCCACGCTAGTCCCATTGGTACCTCCACACACATGGCAACGATGACAGCCATCAAAACAGGGAATCGTAAATGCTCCATGACGAGCCTGTTCCAATTCATGCACTAAATACGACGGTGCTAAGCCCATATCCAGCACGCTCCATGGCAGCAAGGCATGAACATCCCGTTTCGTATATAAAAAATGGTCTGTATCAAATCGCATTTCTTTGACTGCCCGTTTCCAGCCCTTGACGCCGCCATATTCATGGGCTTTGACCAATAGTTCACCGACTCGGCGGTCTCCGCGGGATAAAACACCTTGAATATAGCACTGTCGCAGCGGCTCTGCCAAAATTTCAATCTGCTTATCTTTATCCAGTGACTTTTTGATATAGGCCAACCGCTTTTCTACGGTCTTCTTATCCGTCATCGCCATCCACTGAAAAGGTGTACATGGTTTGGGAATAAACGGATTAATACTTAAGGTAATTTTACTCGTATTGCCAATAGCCGCCATATGCTGCTGCACACGTCGCGTCATGTCGACAATCCCTTGTATGTCTTCATCTGTTTCCATCGGCAGGCCAATCATAATATACATGCGTACATGGCGAATACCAGCTTCTGTGGCTAAATCAATGGAATGCAGCAAATGATCTTCTGTAATGCCTTTATTGATAATATCCCGCATATGAACGCTTCCTGCTTCTGGAGCCAGGGTAATCGTCTTCTGCCCGCTTTCAGCCAGTCCTTTCACAATAGTCGGCGTAATAGAATCAGCCCGCAAGGACGCACAGGAAAATGCCAATCCTTGACTACGAATAAATGATACTAATTCATCAATATAGGGATAATCCGAAATAGCTGCTCCCATGAGACCAATTTTCTTGCCGAGTGCCTTTCCCCGCAAAACAGCTTGTTTCACATATTCCAATGGCCGTACACGGGGACGGCGATAGCAATAGCCGGCCATGCAAAACCGGCAATGTCTTCCACAGCCTCTGGCAATTTCAATCAAATACATCGCACCAAATTCAGTATGTGGCGTAGCAACTACTGTTTCTCCTGGTTCTGTCAATGCCTGCCATTGCCGTTTGACACGAGCCGGTGCTCCCGGTTTCGGCGTAATCTGCACCAATTCTCCGGCATCGTTATAGGTATGGACATACAATGACGGAACATACACACCCGGTAACTGTGCCAATTTCAGTAATAATTCCCGTCGCGACAGCCCGTTTTCTTTTCCTTCCCTATAAGCATCCAAAAAGGGATACATCATGCTTTCTCCTTCGCCAATGAGACAAATATCGACAAACGGCGACAACGGTTCGGGATTAAAAAATGCGACAGGTCCGCCCATGACAACGAGAGGATCTTCGTCGCCGCGTGCGGAAGCCAAAATGGGAACGCGTCCTTGTTCCAAAATTTCCGGTACATGAAAATAATCCATCTCAAAACTAACAGACAATCCGATGATTTCAAAATCGCACAACGGCCGCTGATTTTCCATGGTAAGCAGCGGCGTTTTTTGTTTGGCATAGAGTTTAGCCAACTCTTTATCCGATAAGAAAGCTCTTTCGCAGAGCCAATCCGGTCGTTCATTTACCATTTTATAAATAATCTGCATCCCCAAATTACTCATACCTACTTCATAGGTGTTAGGATAACAAATCGCCATGGCATGACGCGTTCCAAAAGGATATTTATAATATCCCTGTTCTTCTTGAAGGCGTTCGGTCAGTTTCTTTTCAATTTGCCAGCTCATACGCACGCTCCCTTCACCGGTAACGATATCCATATATGTCGTGTAGCCATTGTATCATACCTTTCCTATATATTGAACCTCTCTGACGTATCGAATGAAGCGTGTTTGATATTGCTGCTCTGCTAGCCGCGCATTCCTCGATTATGTGTATAATTCGGTAGCAATTTAGGTGAAAGCGTATCATCTTGAAAACGCGCTTGTTCCTTTTCTGCGGCAAATCGCTGTACATGCTGTAACGATAAGGTTCCCAATGTTGCCTTCTTGCTGTAGTGAGCCGCTTCGGTTCCAGCAATCCGCCCAAATACGATAATATCCAACAAACTGTTGCCCATAAGCCGGTTCGTACCGTGAATACCGCCTACATCTTCACCGGCCGCATACAAGCCGGGAATTTTTGTCGCACTGTACTTATCAATACAAATGCCGCCGTTTTGATAATGTAAGGTCGGATATACGAGAATCGGCTGTTTGCGAATATCGATACCAAATTTTTCATACATATGAATCATGGCCGGCAGACGTCGAGCCATTGTTCCTTCACCGTGCAGCATATCCACCATAGGCGTATCTAGCCAAAGAGCCTGACCATGCAGGGCTTGGACACCTTTATGACGAGCTGTGCATTCACGGATAATCGCTGCAGCAACAACATCACGCGTTTCTAAAGGATTTAAAAAGGCATCACCATCTTTATTGACCAGCATAGCACCTAGGGAACGAACCTTTTCTGTTACCAATGCGCCATAAATCTGTGGCGGATACGCCGCACCGGTTGGATGATACTGAATGGCATCGGCATATATTAACGGCACACCGGCTCGATAGGCCAATACCAAGCCATCTGCTGTTGAGCCGTAATGATTGGACGTTGGAAATCCCTGATAATGAAGCCGACCGGCGCCGCCGGTTGCTAAAATCACGCTTTTAGCACGAACAACTTGATATGCTCTCGTATCAAAATCATACAACACGGCTCCGGCCGCTTTGCCTTCTTCATCCAAAATCAATTCTACAGCCGGTGAATATTCAATGACTTGAACGCCGCTATTTCGCACTTCATCTCGAAGAACCCGCATAATTTCCGCACCAGTATAATCACCACAGGCATGCATGCGTTTACGGGACGTACCGCCACCATGGGTCGTAACCATGGTGCCATCATCTTGTTTATCAAACATAACGCCCAATTCTCCCAACCACTGAATCGCCTCCGGTCCATGAATGACGAGTCGTTCCAGTAATTCCGGAATATTCTTATAATGGCCGCCGCCAATAGCATCTAAGTAATGAATCGCCGGTGAATCTGTTTCGCCATCAGCGGCTTGAATGCCGCCTTCCGCCATGCCTGTATTGGCATCTCCCAAACGCAGTTTTGTAGTCAATATAACAGTTGCTCCCTGTTTACGCGCTTCTATTGCAGCTGCCGCTCCAGCACCGCCGCCACCAATAATCAGGACATCCGTATCATACGTCACATGCTGCAGTACAGTATCCGCATCTTCCAAGCGGCTTTTCCCTTCCAGTACAAGGGCCAGCTCTTTCGGCACTTTATCGCCCTTATTAGGACCTACCTGCAAAATGGAAAAATTTTCCCGTTTATAATCCGGATGATAATGCAATAATAATTCCTGTTTTTCTTCTGTCGTATATCGCCGCAGCTCTTCATGAAGCCGCAGATTTCGTGTGGCTTCTACACGAGCCTGTGACGCCAGCATTTCTTCTGTATATTTCATAAGAGCCTCCTATTTTTCAATATCCCGTTGTTCATACAACCGACGCAGTTCATCACTTGACATATGTCCCAATGCTTCTATCTCATCCACATAGGTTCCTGCCTTGATTTCCTCTACTCGTTTGGCAAGAGGTTGGCTTTTCTTAGCAATAAATTTTCCCATCAGCCGTCGCGCCAATAGGCCTACAGCACTATGACTGATTTTCACAGGACAGCGGGACGCGCAAATATCACAGCTGACACAACGGAATGATTCTTTGGCACATCCAGCATAATCGCCGCGCTGCGCCAAGGCTATGTATTTCATGACATTGAGGCCCTGAGGACAGCTCTTAGAGCAGGCATTACAATGAATGCAATTATATATTTCCGGATATAATTGTCCGACGACATTGCCGGCAACAGGCAGATTTTCCAAATCGTATTGCATTTTATGAATGGGAAACGATTCCAATCGTCCCACACACATGCCGTCTTCCACCTTCGTCTGACAGGCCAGGGCCGACTTGAGTTCCGTTTGCCCCTGCAGCCGATATACTACCGCGCAGGCACCACAAAATCCACTGCGGCAGCCACAGCCGCGCACCAATCGAAATCCAGCATATTCCATCGCTCGCATAATCGTCAAATCATCCGGTACGATACATTGTTTCCCCAATAAATACACTGTCGCCATATGTTTTTCAGCCATACCTATATCTCCTATTAGCAACCAAAAATCAAAAGACCCGACGCATCTCTCGCCATAGAGAAATATGTCAGGTTCTATGACATTAATAGTATCAACTATCTGTTGGCTTGTCAAATACTTGGTTGTAAAACATCGTATTATTTCTATATCATGTACGTAGTAATCTCAAAAACACAAAAAATCCGACACCTTTAGCAATCACGCTAAAAGTGCCGGATATGTTGTACTGTCTAAGACAGGGATATTAACTTATTCGTTTACTTCCAAGAGGCAATCACCGCTAATGATAGCCTGACCTTTTGTTACATAGATTTCACCGACAGTGCCATCAATCGGCGACGTAATGGTCGTTTCCATCTTCATCGCTTCCGTTACGACGAGGTCGTCACCTTTCTTGACTTTCTGTCCTTGCGATACGAGAACCTTGACGACAGAACCGGATAAGGTAGCTGCAATATCGCCGACTTTAGTCGGATCCGCTTTGCGGCGTGTGACCGTCTTCATGTCTACACTCTTATCCTGTACCTGAATTTCACGTTCAACGCCATTGAACAAGAAGGTAATTGTACGCATGCCGCTTTCATCAGGATCACTGATGTTAATCAGCGTAATGATGAGGTCTTTCCCTTCTTCAATTTCTACGTGAACTTCTTCGTTCTGCTTCATGCCAAAGAAGAAGGTTGGCGTATCCAATACACTGACATCGCCATACTGTTTAACGCGTTCATTGTAATCTTTGAATACTTTCGGATACTGGCAGTATGCATTGACATCTTCATCTTCGTGTTTGTATCCTGCGTCGGATAATTTTTTACGAACTGCTTCAAAATCTACAGGTGCCAAAGATTTGCCCGGACGTTCTGTGAGCGGTTTCTTACCTTTCAAAATAATCTTCTGCAATTTTTCAGGGAAACCTTGATACGGAATGCCTAAGCGACCTTCAAAGAATTCAACAACCGACTGCGGGAAGTCGAGAACATCGCCTTTTTCGTAAATATCTTTTTCCGTGAGATTATTTTGTACCATGTATAATGCCATATCGCCAACGACTTTGGAAGACGGTGTAACTTTAATAATATCACCAAACATCATATTGACTTGATGATACATTTTCTTGACATCATTCCAACGTTCGCCAAGACCAACAGCTTTTGCCTGCTGACGAAGGTTGGAGAACTGTCCGCCCGGCATTTCATGCTGATATACTTCCGTGTTTGGATACGGTTCAGCTTTGTCTACGCCTTTATAGTACGGACGAACCGTTGCCCAGTAACGGGACATTTCTTCCATGGCATCGACGTTGAGGTCCGGTTGACGGTCTTTACCACTCAATGCATAATACAACGTACTCATACTTGGCTGACTCGTACCGCCAGCAAAGGCAGAATATGCCACATCGACAATATCGACGCCGGCATCAATGGCACGACTCAACGTAGCTACAGCATTGCCGGAACCATCATGTGTATGGAGATGAATTGGCAAATCAACAGCATCTTTTAATGCCGAAACAAGCTGGTATGCTGCTTCCGGTTTCAAAAGACCGGCCATATCTTTAATAGCCAAGATATTGGCACCTGCTTTTTCCAATTCTTTTGCCATTGTTACATAGTAATTGAGGTCGTATTTCTTGCGGTTTTGATCCAAAATATCACCGGTATAGCAGAGCGCAACTTCTGCCAGTTTACCTGTACCGCGAACAGCCTGAATCGTTTCGTACATATTATCAAGACTGTTAAGGCTGTCAAAAATACGGAATACATCGATGCCGTTTTTAGCTGATAATTCGACGAAGTTTTTGACAACGTTATCCGGATAACTTTTATAACCTACAGCATTAGCACCACGAATCAACATTTGCAGCAAGATATTCGGTGCCTTTTTGCGCATTTGGCGAAGCCGTTCCCACGGATCTTCATCAAGGAACCGGTAGGCTACATCAAACGTTGCACCGCCCCAGCATTCATAGGAGAAGAAATTCGGAAGTTTCTTGGAAGCCGTTTCCAACACGCGGAGCATATCAATCGAACGTACACGCGTAGCCATTAAAGATTGATGAGCATCACGCATAGTCGTATCTGTAAAGAGTACTTTCTTCTGATCTAAAATCCATTTCGAGAATGCATCAGCTCCCATGGAATCAAAGAGCTGTTTAGTCCCGTTCGGGAACTCTCCGGCAACAGGTTTGGGCATTTCCAGGGGTTCAAAGGCCGGTTTATCTTGATGTCCGGCTCCTGAATAACCGTTAATCGTCGTATCGCCGATGTATTTTAAAAGTTTGGTACCACGGTCCTGGACAACAGGCAAGTTGAACAGTTCCGGATGATCATCAATAAAGTTAACATTATAAGAA
>CALBLM010000156.1 GCA_937895695.1 uncultured Megasphaera sp. | reverse complement strand
TCCGGGTCCCCAATGACAAAAATACCGTCATCGCCGAATTGTGGTTTATCTGTAATTAAAATCAACGAACTGCATACAGTCGTTACCCCAGGGTGTACGCCGATTAACTGCAAAGACGCATGCAATACTTCCGATGACGGATCGGTAATCCCGGCAACCATGCCATCGACAATATCAAAGGCTACTAAACACGCCGCAAATCGAATGGGATTTGTCATTAAGATTTCCCGTGCTTCTGCCAGCGATACCGCTTCCTTGGCATGTTCTGTATAATACTGGCAGAATGTATCCAGCATCGGATACGTCTCGGGATCAATAATTTCAATACCGTCTAAATCAATTTGGTATTCTGCTGCAATTTCAACCAATTTCTGCGGTTTGCCAATGAGAATAGGCCTTGCAAACATTTCTGACTGAATCTGTTCGACAGCCTGCAGTACACGACGGCTGTGAGACTCGGGCAATACCACTTTTTTAGGATTTTTAGCCACACGCCGTTTTAAATTATTCATAAATCTCGACATACTATTCCCTTCTCTCTTTTCATATTATTACGTATTATTACGTGTTATCACATATCGTTATATATGTTATGTCTATTGTACTATAAATACGCTTGCATGAAAAGAATAAATATATATAGCTTTATTGCATAAAAAGTGAGTATTATAATTCAAATTTGATATACCAAATTCATATTTTACTGACTAGACAAAAATTCCCATAGGCTCATAACACCTATGGGAATATCATTTACTGTTTATTTTATCGTCCCAACCAATGGAGAAGCTGATACATATTTTCATCAATTGAATATTTCAAATGTTCCGCTTCTGTATACGGAGTAGCTACGATACGGCTGTCAATCAATCCAACGACGCAATTATACGTGCCAGCAAGCAGGCTATCTACAGCCTTTTGGGCAAATAATCCAGCCATAATGGCATCATATGCCGATGGCGAGCCGCCACGCTGTACATATCCTAATACAGTCAGTGCCGGTTCTAAATACGTATGCTTTTTGATGTAATCGACGACATCAGCACCTTTGGCCGCACCTTCAGCTACAATAACGATACTGCTCAACTTTTTCATGCGATGAGATTCTGCCAAATGTTCACATAACCCCGGCAAATCTACTTCGTGTTCTGGAATCAAAACCGCTTCCGCACCGGCCGCCATACCCGCATGCAGAGCAATAAAACCGGCATGTCGTCCCATCACTTCGATAACAGCTACCCGATCATGCGAAAAGGCTGTATCACGAATCTTATTGACCGATTCCAATACAGTATTGAGCGTCGTATCAAACCCCAATGTATACTGTGTTCCCATCATATCATTATCAATGGTACCGGGAATCACAATGGTCGGAATATCAAACTGGCTCAATGCCTGCGCCCCGCGCATGGAACCATCGCCGCCAATAACAACTAAGGCGTCAATTTCCAACGATTTTAAATATTCCGCCGCTTTTTTTTGGATCGCTCTTTCCAAGAAATCCAAACAACGAGCTGTTTTCAACATTGTACCGCCGCGGTGAATAATTGCGCCTACATCACGTCGCTGCAATGACATCGTTTCATGACTCAGAAGACCTTCATAGCCACGAATAATTCCTTCTACGGCCAATCCCTTTTGGATGGCATACCGCGTGACCCCACGAATAGCTGCATTCATCCCCGGCGCATCGCCACCGCTGGTTAACACACCAATTTTATGAATCATTTTCTTTTGCCCTCCTTTTTTCTCGTGCCATAAAATGCACGTTTTTTTCTTCTATTTTACTGACAATATTTTCCACAATCTGTGCTGCTCCGCCGCGCGTCGTATCGATGACACAATCACAATAGGGATAAATCTCTTCCCATTGCTTCATCATATGATGAACAAATTCTCGCAAATGCTCATAATCTACAGTCGGTCGCTTACCTATATGACGGCTTACGCGTTCTTCTACACGGAATGGCTCAGATAAAAGGGCGATAATGAAACCATGCCGATGTAATATGCGATATGTTTCTACGCTCATAGGAAAATTGCCGCCAAAAGAAATAACTGCCTCGTGATAGCGGCTTACTTGCTGCAGCACATTGATTTCTCGTTCGCGAAAACATTTTTCTCCTGCTTGATTGTAAAAATCAGCAATCGTCATACCTACTGCCCGTTCAATTCGCCGGTCCGTATCTACAAACTGCCAGCCCAATCGCTGCGCCAGCTTACGGCCAATATGACTTTTTCCGCTTCCCATCATGCCTACAAGTACAATATTCCGTTTCATCGTCGCACCTCCTTACATGTTTATTTTCATACAATTTTTATTATAACAAATTTTTTTCTTCTTGACATAAAATTTATAAAAAAAACCAGTGAAATTTACACAGCTAGTAAGTGATATGTAAAATCCACTGGTTTTCTCGCATATA
>CALBLM010000155.1 GCA_937895695.1 uncultured Megasphaera sp. | reverse complement strand
ACAACCAAGACCATATGAAATACGGTCACCATCTTGAACTAATGCTGCCGCTTGTTCCGGTGTAATCAATTTTTGCTTGTACACATCAGCAATTTCAGAAACTTTGTACATCCTAAAAAACCTCCTCCAAATCATAAACCCACATTTCATGAAATAGATTCATATCTATAGTATAGCGCATTGAACAGCAAAACGATAGTGAAATTTATAACAAAGATTATGAATTTTTTAGTCGTTTACGCATGGTACTATTAGTAATATTCATCTTTAAGCGAAATTTAGTCACCGTTCTTCTCGCAATATGAATATTTTTTTGTACGAAATATGTTGCAATTCTTTGGTCAGACCAAGGATGCTGATCGTCTTCTGTCGCAATTAAGCGGGATATTTCCTTCATAATTACTTTATCTGAACTATATCTTTCCCCGTGAAAAGTATTGGGATAGGAATAGGCCAAAAAACTTTGTACCGAATAGATACGTTGTTTAAACAATACATAGCGATTTCGACATACACGACTGACAGTTGCTGTACTGAGTCCAGTACCTTGAGCAATATCAATCTGTCTCAACGGCCGCAAATTATCACCCTGCAAAAAATAAGTTTGCTGTTGTTGTAAGATATACTGCATAACTGCAAAAATAGATTGCCAGCGATAGGCCAAGGCTGTCTGTAAATCCCAAAATTGCCGTTTAGCTTTGCGAATAAAGATATGTGTTGCTTTATCCCCGTCTTTTCGATACGTCTCATATAAGTCATCTCGAAAAAAACTTCCGGCAATTCTTCTAAGGAACGAATTTGCAGCTTTCCTTGGGCATCGCAAAAAATTTCTATATCTGCTCGTATATAGTCTGTCTGTGTTTCTGCCTGCAATACGGGCTGCAACGAAAGTGTTTTCAAAAAATCATCATAATAGTACTCCAATACCCGTTCTGTTCCGATTGGCACGTGCTGACATCGTCGCGTTTGAATCAGCAACGATTCCTGAATAAAACGAGCTGCTATTCCTGCCGGTTCAAAGGACTGTACCAATGCCAATCCTCGTTCCATCTCTGCTAATGTGAATCCATACGATCGACCCATATCTTCTAAATCTCCTTAAAAAAATTCTTTTTCATTCAGCGATTAAATGACGAGTCCCGCTGCTATCATCATCTTTCTCGACACGGTTTGAACCCGTAATTCTTTCATTAGCATTTCTTCTAGGGAATCCGTACCATCTTTCACTGCTTCTATAGGTTTTTCATTGACTTCTTTACTGACATGGGACTTACTATCATGATACCGAATATCCAATAACGGATTTTCCGTTACTTGTTCATGCAAGAACTCTTGTAGTTCCTGTCCATGCAGTGTCATCATTTGAATAGTAAGCCGCTGCATTTGCGATAATTTTATGTTTTGTTCTAACTGTAAAGAAACTTTGACCATATGTACCCTCACGTTCACAATGCTTTATCCATATTGTCCCACAAGAATATCATACGGTCAAAATTTCTTTGCGTTTTTCAGATATAAAATTTACATATACTCAAACGTATCTATCTAAAAACAGCATATATTTTATTTTCTATTGCTTTACTACTTTAAATACAACAGTTTCATCACAATCCGGGCATTGTATTAATGGCTTCCAAATAGCCCCTTGTCTAGCGGCAAAGATATAGGGATATATGGCCTGCAAGGCAGTCATACATAAGGGCCCGCTTTTTTCTTTATTAATGAACGGTCCATCAAAAATAATTTCATCACCAACCTGATATTCCGGACAGTGTGATTCTACAACAACTAACTTTACATGATATACATCCATGTCGTATCGCTTCCTTTTTTATTTGTTCAAAAAAAAAACGACGATATTGTCTCTAAGACAGCATCGTCGTTTTTTATTAAAAATAATACCATTAATTTCTACATATTTCAATATTGTATTTTATATTTTTATGAAAATAAAATACTTATCTTGCTTGTTTCATTTGTTCTGGCGAAACACGCAAATAGGAATTCATATCGACAGAGGATACTTTTGTTACTTTTACCTGTCCTTTAGTCGGGACAGACATATGAGCTACCTTGGCATTTACAGCGCCTACAGCACTAATTACAAAAAAAGCGGCAAAAATAGCTAATACAACAAAACGTATACTTTTCGTCATGGTATAAGTCTCCTTTATCATGTAAAAAATATAAAACAAAAGTAAGCGACGATAACATAGGTATTGTTATCGTCGCAGTTTGTTTATGCCTATATCATAACACTTGTAAGTTTAACTTTCAATATATGAAGTTAAGTTCTCATATATTGGTCATTATACGTTATTTTTATTAAAAATTTTAATTAATTTGTTAATATTTACTTTGTTTTTTAGAAAAAATTTATTTTTACAAGATCCAGTATATTCGCAGCTGTTTCATTATCATTGTGCTGATGGAATCAACGCTGCCAAAGACGGAAAAACACGTAAACTGCGTTTTAAAATTCCCGTCATATACGCAATGGCAATACCGTAATTGGTAATAGGCGTCCCCTGGGCATGCTTCATACGGAACTGCATTTCTCGGCTATTCAACATGCAGCCGCCACAGTGAATAACCATGGCATATGAAGATAAATCATCAGGAAATTCCCGACCGCTTGTCGTCGCAATATGAATATCTTTTCCCGTATATTCATGAAGCCAACGAGGAAGTTTCACCGTCCCAATATCATCACACTGCCGGTGATGCGTGCATCCTTCTGAAATGAGTACTGTATCGCCATCCTGTAAGCGGTCTATAGCTGTAACGCCATGAATGGCTTCTTCCAAAAAACCTTTATGCCGAGCCATCAAAATCGAAAAAGATGTCAACAAGATATGCGTCGGCGTATCTTTAGCGACACGAGCAAAAGCCTGACTATCTGTAATAACTAATGCAGGATTTTTCCCCAGCTGCGTTAACGTGTGTCGTAATTCATTTTCTTTCACAACAATAGCCATACAATCGGCATCTAGTACTTCCCGAATCGTTTGCTGCTGTGGCAAAATAAGTCGTCCTTTAGGCGCTGCTGAGTCGATTGGTACGACAAGTACAACAAAATCGCCGGCATGAATCAAATCACGGACAATCGGTACAGATGATTCTTCCGGTTTAAGTCTAGCCAAGCGTTCTTTTAACGTTGCAATTCCTTGGCTTGACAATGCACTGACATAGAGTTCATCCTTGTCAGCTTCGGCATGACTGGAAAGGCGGTCTGCTTTATTGTAAACAATCAAATAAGGAATATTTTTTCCTCGTATAAGCTGCAGTAGTTCCGTATCACACGGTGACATTCCCTCAGTGGCATCAATAACCAGCACAGCAATATCCGTTTTTCGAAGAACTTGTTTTGTTTTCTGTACGCGCAATTCTCCTAAAGAACCGACATCATCAAATCCCGGCGTGTCTATGATCATTACAGGTCCTAATGGCAATAGTTCCATAGCCTTATAAACAGGATCCGTTGTCGTTCCCTTCGTATTTGATACGACTGCTAAATTTTGCCCCGTAACTGCATTGACGACGCTAGATTTACCGGCGTTACGACGGCCGAAAAAACCAATATGAATTCGTTCCCCTGACGGTGTATCATTGAATCCCATATCCATTACACCCCTTTGATTTGTTTTACAAAATCATGAAATATGTCTGGCTTCATCAAATCCAGAATTTGCTGTTCATACATACGTCCCGAAAAAGCCTCATGCCCCAAGGGGATAAGTGTTCCTTGTTTGGGACAAATAGGACGATATAACGGATCGGCGATGATAATCTTTTTGCTCTTCAAACGCAGTTGCAATTCCTGTTCAGATGAGACGCAACAATCTGTTTGCTGCAATGTATGTTCAGCAGGTTCCAAAGCACACAATACCTGCACATGCATACCTATCGTCATTTCCAAGGCTGCCGCTAAGGACGTTGCGTAAACACTCTCTCCAATCATAGCCATAGTCGATTTGCCATCATCTATCCGTTGTAAACATGGATACTGATTTTCTCCCGTATGCACAGCCTGCCGTAATGCTTGGCACAACGTATCTTGAAAAGGTCCCATAGGAACGCCAATGACATAAGGATGGCCGAACCGTTTTTGCATCACTTTCGCCGCTTCCAATCCCCCATATGAAACGACTAAATTTACCTGTGCCTGCCCTGCCATTTCTATTTCTTCTATTCGGCTTCCCATCGCCCAAATACTGCGTACAGAAAATCCCCGTTTAGAAAACAACTGGCGTATTGTTTTTTCACTGCCTTGATAAGCAAAATCAAGGGGTGTCATGCCGATAATATTGATAGGAATGGCTTTTTGGCTTTGTGAAGCAAATGACGGCTGCCAAGAACAATAAAAACGACCAGAATTTGATACCGGATTTTCTTTGACAATATGGTCCGCTACCATCTGTAATGCCCAAGAAATACCTTTTTCATAGGTTTCCATACTGTTGGTCGTACCTGAAAAAGTCGGAATACCCGTAGCTTTTTCAATTTCTTGTGCTAGTGCCGGAAAATCGGTTCCCATCATGAGAGGCACAGGCGTACACAACAAAACGATAAATCGTGGGGAAAACTGACGAGCTCCTTCAATGACATCATGGACTAATTTTTCATCATTTCCCATGAGTGCATCCATTTCCGTCAACCCTGAAATAAAAATCAGACTATCCGTATCATACCAACGAGGTTCATCATGTGTCGTATACGTCGAATTGCATCCTGACGGATCATGAATCACAATCATGCCGCCCAATTCAAACAAGGCTGAACAAACACCAAATGTATCTGCTGAATACGTAGCAATACGGCTCACGGCTTCTCTCATAAACATGACGTACACCCCCATCCTTTACGGCTGATATATGGTTTCGCTTCTTTTTCTGTATCATAGGCTTCCTGCAATAAATTCATAAGCCGTAACACGCCGGCATAATCACGCAAGCCGCCGCCTTCTACGATATTGACAAAATGCTTTGTCCCAGTAAAATACGCCGCTTTCTGTCCAATAGCCAATACGGGATCTTTCGTGGTACGAGCCAAACAACGCATATCTGCATGCCTCGTCGCATACACTTGCAACTGCGGATACTGCGACTGTATCCAGTAAAAATCTTCTTTATCTTCCGGATTCGCTACATCGGCATAGATGCGTTCTACAATAAATTCATGAGACAGCAACAATCGCGCCAGGCTAAAAGGGCGTACAACGGCCGTATAGTCAATGGCAATGGGCATATTATTTATATATTTTCGTGTTTGTGCCAACGCATTTTCACACTGTCTTTTTTTATCCGCATACGACGGGCAAGAAATATGCAAAGACGCCGCCACTTTCTGTAAATTTCGTTCAATTTCGTCTAGGTCCCAACTGCTTGATAGATAGAGTGATTCTTGTCCCAGTCTTTGTTTCATAGCAGCCAAACAACCTTTCGCCAACGGTTCCTGACCAATATTCAAAGAGCTGCTTGCCATTGTTTCATACGCTTCATACGTATCACATGTTGGTAATTGATGCAGTACAATATGGTTCTCTTGCAGCAACGAAACTAATTCACAGTTGTCTTGAACGGCTAGATTACTACCGATAATATTCACATCATGATGACGTAATGGCCGTTTCTGCAATAAACTATATACCTGCTGTCGTGTCCGCATTTCTGCCGTCCATTTAGATTCCCGCCGAATCGGATCCATCCAGCATGCCACAAATTTAGTTTGCCCATACGTTTCTCGCAATCGCTGATATATGGTATCCATATCGCATCCCATAAAATGATGCACACATGATGGATAGATAAAACAAGCCTTGGGTACGTAAGGACGCAGGTTGTCTAAAATATCTCCCACTGCATCGACAATAACATCTTCCATGGTCCCATCATACAAATGATGCTCTTCAATGACAATCGAGGAAAAGCGATTCATAGACCCCATTTCAGCTGCTGTTAATACGACACCACGCAAACATCCTAAGGCACAAATATAAATTTGATGGGATTCAGGAACTAGCATATTGGTATGAACAATATTCCATGTTCCTCTCGCAGGCGGCGAATATTGCAATCCATCATAAAAGAATGCGGGAAAAGATGCCTCTTTGATGGGTATGACAGCTTGCGTTTCTTTCATTATCCTGCCAACTTGCTGCAACATATCATCACCTCATTGCTTCTTCATAGACTGCTTGGGCCAGTACACGATATTCGTCAGCCATAGCACTTTCCGGAAATGCTTCCAAGACAGTTTTTCCCATTTCTTCTGCTTGTAAAACCGTATCACTGCGATTCAATGTTCCGATAACAGGCGCATGGATATCGGCAGATAATTCCTGTACCTTTTCATTCTCCCGCGGCACATTACGACGGTTTAAAATCAATCCGCCAAGCCGCGCATAGCCACGCTGTTTAAAGTGTTCTACAGCCATCGCAATATTTGCTGCCGCATGCAAAGCCATATTTTCGCCGGATGTCACGATAAAAACAGCATCAGCATAACCTTTTCGCATGGGCATGGAAAAACCGCCACAGACTACATCTCCCAATACATCATAAAAGACAACGTCAGGCCGATACGTTTCATAGGCACCTTTGGCTTTTAACGTTTCCAAGGCAGCAATAATACCACGACCGGCGCAGCCCATTCCCGA
>CALBLM010000154.1 GCA_937895695.1 uncultured Megasphaera sp. | reverse complement strand
TTATTGCAGCATTTATTTTACTATGTATCATCTATGCACTTCCTATCAGTGGCTGGACGCGATTTGCAGCATATATAGTCCCTTATGGTATTATCGGGTATGATGTATTGCGTAAAGCTGTTAAAGGAATCGCTAATCGCCAGGTTTTTGATGAAAATTTTCTAATGGCCGTAGCTACTATTGGTGCGCTGGTACTGGCTGTTTATGAAGATGGAGATTATACGGAAGCCATTGCGGTTATGCTATTTTATCAGGTTGGTGAATTATTTCAAGGCTATGCAGTAGGAAAGAGCCGTAAAAATATTAGTGAACTCATGGATATTCGTCCTGATTATGCCAATATTGAAGTAGACGGTAAATTAGAACAAGTCGATCCAGATGATGTGGAAATTGGCACTGTACTTGTTGTGCAGCCTGGTGAAAAAGTCCCCATTGATGGCGTAGTTGTGTCGGGAACATCAAGTTTAAATACGAGTGCTCTGACCGGAGAAAGTGTACCGCGAGATGTAAACCCAGGAGAAGAGATTATCAGTGGTTGTATTAATATGACAGGTGTATTGAAAATCAAAACGACGAAAGAGTTTGATGAATCTACAGTTTCCAAGATTTTAGATCTTGTAGAAAATGCCAGTTCTCGTAAATCTAAATCAGAAGCGTTTATTTCTAAATTTGCCCGCATATATACGCCGATTGTTTGTTACAGTGCCTTGGCATTAGCTGTTATACCGCCGCTTGTTCGTATGTTTATTATGGGCACAGCACCTTTGTGGGAAGATTGGATCTATCGTGCATTGACATTTTTAGTTATTAGTTGTCCGTGTGCATTGGTTATCAGTGTACCCCTTAGCTTTTTTGCCGGCATCGGAGGCGCAAGCCGTGCGGGTATATTAATTAAGGGTTCCAATTATATGGAAACACTGTCTAAAGTTAAGACTGTTGTTTTTGATAAGACTGGTACGCTGACAGAAGGTGTATTTGAAGTAGATGCGGTTCACCATAATACACTGGATAAAGAAAAATTGATTGAATATGCAGCGATTGCCGAAAGCGCATCATCTCATCCGATTAGTAAAAGCTTACAGCATGCCCATGGAAAATCGATTGATAGAAACCGTGTCGCCCATATACAGGAAATTAGCGGACAGGGTATTACAGCCGATGTAGATGGTATGTCGATTGCTGTAGGTAATGATAAATTGATGAAACAGCTGCATATTCCCTACGTAGACTGCCATAAAACAGGAACGATTGTACATGTAGCGATACAAGGAAACTATGCGGGGCATATCGTCATTACTGATAAAATAAAAGCGACATCCTTGCAAGCCATTGCAGCTTTGAAACGGTGTGGTATTAAAAAGACGGTTATGCTTACCGGTGATACGGCGTCAACTGCGCAACACGTAGCCTCTGTATTACATGTTGATAACGTATATAGTGAGTTGCTGCCGGCAGATAAAGTAACCAAAGTAGAAACACTGCTCCAAAAAGAAGAAAGCGACAAATTGGCCTTCGT
>CALBLM010000153.1 GCA_937895695.1 uncultured Megasphaera sp. | reverse complement strand
CGGTAATACGACACATCCTAATGCAGAAGCGATTTATGCGAAACTACAGCCTCAATATCCATCGATGAGCTTGGCTACCGTATATAAGACGATGGAAATTTTTGCTAAAATTGGTGTTGTCCAAATTTTGCAGTGCGGTGAAGACGCTCACCGGTATGATTATAATACGACACAGCATGCGCATATCCGCTGTGTGCAATGCAATCGTGTTGTAGATGTTAACATTGATGAAAATGCATTGGCCCAACAAGCAGCCATGCAGTCAGGGTTTACGATTGAAGGTGTCAGTTTATCCTTTACGGGATTATGTCAAAATTGTGAAAGAAAACAGGCTGCACAGCAAGCCACAGAAGAGGACGTACAATTAGAAGCAGGAAATTAGTTGTATATGAAAGACAAAAGCTGCAAGTAGTATGGCTTGCAGCTTTTTTATATAGGAGTGAAAAATCATGTTGCATATAGGATGTCATTTGTCGGTTTCAAAAGGATTTTTACATATGGGAAAAGAAGCGGTATCTATTGGAGCAGATACGTTCCAGTTTTTTACACGTAATCCCCGCGGCGGCAGTGTACGAAAACTAGATATAGAGGATGTACAGGCATTAAATCATTTTATGAAAGAAAATCATTTTGCGCCGATTTTAGCGCATGCCCCATATACATTAAATGGTTGTTCTAAGACAGAAAAAACGCGTCAGTTTGCCGTGGCTGCGATGACAGAAGATTTACAACGATTAGAATATGTTGAACATTGCCGTTATAATTTTCATCCCGGCAGCCATGTCGGCCAAGGCGTGGATACGGCCGTTGATTTTATTGCAGATATGCTGAATACGGCTATGTTTTCCGGACAAAAGACGACGGTTCTGCTGGAAACGATGGCGGGTAAAGGAACGGAAGTAGGCCGTAACTTTACGGAGTTAGCCCGTATTTTGGATAAGATAAAGTGGATTGACAAGATGGGCGTATGCTTGGATACGTGCCATGTTTTTGACGGCGGATATGATATTGTAGAACGGTTGGATGATGTACTGCGTGAGTTTGACCACTGCATTGGACTTGATAAACTCAAAGCTGTACATATAAATGACAGCAAAAATACATTGGGCAGCCATAAAGATCGACATGAAAAAATTGGACAAGGATATATTGGTATCGAAGCATTTACACGGATTATTAATCATCCGGCTTTACGCAATTTGCCGTTTTATTTGGAAACACCGAATGATTTAGCAGGATATGCCAGTGAAATTAGCGTGCTGCGTCAAGCCTATCGGGAATAAACTAATACCATGATGAGACATGATAAAGTAAAGGAGAATGGTCGTGCGAATTTTACATACAGCAGATTGGCATTTGGGAAAAATGTTTTATGGAGACTATCTTACAGAGGAGCAGGCTTATGTGTTGACAACGCAATTTTTACCGCTGTTACGTGAAGAACATGTGGATGCGGTCCTTTTATCGGGAGATGTATATGACCGCAGTCTGCCACCGACAGGAGCCGTGGAGCTGTTTGATGAAATTGCGACGAAAGTAACGGCAGAATTAGGAATTCCTTTTTTAGTTATCAGCGGCAACCATGATAGTGCTTCTCGCTTGTCTTTTGGCAGTACGTTGTTGGCGAAACAAGGATTATTTATTACTGGAGAATTGGAAAAAGCCAATGGCCCGATTGTATTGGAAGATGCGTATGGTCCCATTGCCTTTGCGGCAGTTCCCTTTGCAGAACCGGCTGTCGTACGGCATTATGTAAAAGATGATACGATTCATACGTATGAAGATGCCTTGCAAGCGATGCTGGCCGTACAGGGAAATACAACGGTGGCGCGTAAAGTTTGTTTGGCCCATACGTTTGTGACAGGAAGTTTAGCTAGTGATTCGGAACGCCCCTTGTCTATTGGCGGCAGTGATGCTGTGAGTGCCGATATCTTTGCCGATTATACGTATACAGCTTTGGGACATCTTCATGGGCCACAACAAGCAGGAAATCCTAATGTACGATATGCCGGCAGTTTGTTGAAATATTCCTTTGGTGAAGCTCGGCAAAAAAAGGGGGCAGTTCTTGTTGATATCGATGGAAACGGCAAGGTGGATACGACGTTCATTCCCTTTGTACCGCGTCACGATGTACGTATTATAGAAGGACTGTTTGCGGATATTATGGAGGATACATCTTCGGAGGGCAAGGATGATTATGTATTAGTTAGATTGGCAGATACAGAACCGATTCTCGACGGCATGGCAAAACTGCGACAAAAATATCCGCGGGCAATGGCACTGGAAACACCGAATCGACAATATACCGCAGATGCTGAGCGGTCATTTCGCTGGAAACAGACAACAGAATCACAGTTGTTTAAAAGCTTTGCAAAAGCGATGCAAGGTGACCGGCCATTGAATGCTAAGGAACAGCAATATATGGATGAGTTATGGAATACGCTGCGTCAGCGGGAGGGAGACAGCTTGTTATGAAACCCATTTATTTAGAAATGCATGCCTTTGGCCCGTATGCAGGTAAGCAAGTGATTGATTTTAGAACATTAGAAACAAGGAATTTGTTTTTGATATATGGCCCGACTGGCGCGGGAAAAACGACCGTATTAGATGCTATTTGTTATGCCTTATATGGGGATACCAGCGGCAGCAGACGGTCTGGCGCACACATGCGCAGTGAATATGCTTCTCCTCAAGAGCCAACGTCGGTTTGTTTTATTTTCTCCATAGGTACGAAGTATTATCGTGTAGAACGGCAGCCGGAACAGGAGATTGCCAAAAAACGAGGCAATGGCTTAAAGCATGCATCTGCTACGGCCTCTTTATATGCGTGTCAACCTGATGGGGTAACGACCCAGGTCATGGCAACCAAAAATGTGACGGCTGAAGTAGAAACATTGTTAGGATTTAAATCAGAACAGTTTCGCCAAGTTGTATTACTGCCACAAGGAGATTTTCGCAAACTCTTGCTGGCTAATTCCAGTGAACGACAACAAATTATGCAGACCTTATTTCACACACAGCGATATGCGATATTGCAGGAACTGGCTAAGGAAAAGTATACGGAAATTGCCAAGTCCTACAGCCTGCTTGCAGACCGAACACAGCAAACACTGCAACAGCTAGAAATCACATCGATAGAGGAACTGCAGGAAAAATGCCATGAAATGCAGCATGTACAAGATATACAAATGCAGCAATTACAGCAGGCACGAGAGGATAGGGATGCCTATCAAAAAACGGTACAGACGATGCAAGTATTGCATAGTCACTGGCAGACGGTTAAAGCAAAACGACAGGAAGCCATGCAGTTAGCCAAGCAGCAGGGACAGTATGATGCCAAACGAGTACATGTAGAACAGTTGCGCAAAGCGCAAGTACTAGCCGAACCGAGCCGTCAATTAGATGATATTTTGGCACAAGGAAGGGTAAAAGGGAAAGAAGCAGAGGCTATTGCTGCTTTGGTTCAAAAAGCCACAGTTTCCTATGAATGGGTACAGAAACAAGATAAAGTGTTGCAAGAACAAAAACCGCAACGGCAGCAAGAAAAAGAAGAATGTATTCGGCTGCAGGGATTAACTGAGAAAGTAACTGCCTATGCAGCTCTTTGTGAAGAGGAGCGAGAAACAACCCAACGGGTCCAACAAGTAGCTGATCGTTGGCAGCAGATACAAACAGAACTAGCTACACTGCAACAGCAGATAGAGCAAGGACGCAAAATGTTGCGTCAGCAGCCGACGTGGATTGCTGATTGGGAAAAAGCTAAAAACAATGTAAAAGATATTCATGACCGTTGGCAGCAGGAATTGCGTATAGAGGCGGCAAGCAAAGAGTTGGCAATGCAGCAAAAGCGTTGGGATGATGCCAAGCAACGGGAAACCATGGCAACCGTTGCAGCTACAGACAGTCGTATGAATTATGAAGCGGTACAGACTTTATTTTTACAAGGTCAAGCTTCTAGTTTAGCGGCAGACTTGCAAGAAGGATGCCCCTGTCCGGTTTGTGGTGCGATTCATCATCCCCATCCGGCAGTACAGGTTGAGAATATGCCAAAGAAGGAAGATGTAGACCAGCGAAAACAAGAAGCCGATGCCAAAGAAAAAGAACGGCAGAAAGCGGCTTTATGTACTAAACAGCAAGAAACAGCGTATCAAGCAGGTACATTGCAGTATGAGACATTACGACAACAATATCCCTTTGAAGGAACCAGTGATATATGGAAGCAACGTTATGAGAAAGCAAATACAGTGCAATATGTATTAGAAAAGCAAGTCAACGAAGCAACGGCACTGCAGCAGCAAATGACAGCGTGGGAAATGCAGCAAAAAGAGCTGCAGACGAAAGAAGAAACCATACGACACCAGCTGGAAACGGTCAAGATGCAGGCTGTCCGCATTGCGGAAGGTAAACAAAAGGCAGAATCAGATATACCCGTATCATATCGCCAAGAGAAGACTTTGCGTGCAAGAATTGCTGTTTTGACAGATAACGTGGCAGCGTATGAAAAAAAAGTACAAGACAGTACGCAGGCAATCATAGAAGCTGCAAAAAAATTAACGCAATGTCAAGAACAACATGCGTCTTTACAGCAGCAAGTACAGGCATTGCGAAAACAGTATAAACAGGCTGCGACATTGCTGAAACAGCGCGTACTAGAAGCTGGATTTGAAAGTGTAGACGCTTGCCAACGTTTGCAGCGTGAAGTGGAGATGCTGCCGAAAGAGGAGCAGGAAATTGCTGAATACGATAAAAAAGTACAGCAAATTCAAGGACAGATTGCCCAGGAAGAAGCTGCAATTGGCAACCAACCGGAACCTGAATTGGAACAGTATATGCGTATGCTGAAACAAAAAAATGACAAATGCCGACAACTGGCAGAAGAAGGAGCCCGACAGCGTGCCAAAATCGAGCAGATGATAGCCGTTCAACAGCAGCTTACGGCTTGGCAGAAAGAGCAAGAAACGTTAACAGAGCAATATAAGACCGTAGGTGCCGTATATGAACTGATTGCCGGCAAACAGACAGGCGTTAATTTTGAACGATATGTGCTAGGTGCATTGTTGGATGAAGTTTTGACAGCTGCGAATATCCGCCTAAGCAGCATGAGCCGACAGCGGTATGCATTACAGCGTTCTAAAACGTGGGATGACAAGCGTGTTAAGCAAATCGGCTTGGATATCGAAGTGTTTGACAATTTTACTGGATATGCCCGTCCGGCCAATACGTTGTCCGGCGGCGAAACCTTTCTTGCGTCTTTGTCACTGGCATTAGGATTGGCCGATGTGGTACAAACCTATTCCGGCGGCATTCATTTGGATACAATTTTTATTGACGAAGGGTTTGGTACACTGGATAGCGAAACGCTTGATTTTGCGTTAAAAGCATTATTGAATTTGCGGGCAGGAGGACGGCTGGTAGGAATTATTTCGCATGTGCCGGAGTTGCGCGAACGCATCGATACGAGATTAGCGATTCATAAAACAGATCGCGGCAGTACGGCAAACTTCGAATTATTATGATTCGTAAAAGTTATTTGAACCATTTCTTAAAAGGGCATATAATAGGACAGAATGAATACGCAACATGGATGGAGGGAACGCAGTCATGTCGATTCAAAAAGTAAGAACCTATTTTGCCCAGTGGGGGATGGAAGATAGAGTACAGGAACTCAGCCAGTCTAGTGCAACTGTCGCAGAAGCTGCGGCAGCTCTTCATACAGAGGGCAAACGAATCGCCAAATCAATGTCGTTTCTGATTGATGAACAGCCGATTTTGGTTATTTTTGCCGGTGATGCCCGTGTGGATAATCATAAGTTTAAAATGCGCTTTCATAAAAAAGCAACGATGATTAAGCATGATGATGTAGAACGTCTGATAGGACATCCTGTCGGAGGTGTTTGCCCATTTGCTGTTAATCCGGGGGTAGACGTTTATTTAGATGAATCACTCAAACGATTTCAAACTGTTTTTCCGGCATGTGGCAGTGCAAACAGTGCTATCGAATTGACATTGCCGGAATTAGAAACCTATTCCCATGCCAAAGAATGGGTTGATGTATCCAAAGGTTGGCAAGAAGACGTATAGGAGGGGAAGTATATGCAATTTACATTTAAGCATACCAATTTTAATGTATTAGATTTAAAACGCAGTATGGCCTTTTACCAGGAAGCGTTGGGACTTTCGGAAATACGCCGTATTGAAAAAACGGATTTTACGATTGTTTATTTAGGAGACGGTGTTTCTGACTTTTGCTTAGAATTAACGTGGCTTAAAGATAGAAAAGAACCGTATAATTTGGGAGAAAATGAATTTCACACAGCTTTTGCCGTTCAAGATATGCAGGCTGCGTTAGCGAAACATAAAGCGATGGGATGCGTCGTATATGAAAATCCGGATATGGGGATTTATTTTATTGTCGATCCGGATGGATATTGGTTAGAAATTATTCCGGAGAAATAGAACATGAAAACAGAATATACACAACGGACAGCCCGTTTGATTGGTAAGGAAAACGTGGCTGCTCTAGCAAATAAGACAATCCTCATTTTTGGTGTAGGCGGCGTCGGTTCTTTTGCAGTAGAAGCATTTGGCCGGGCTGGAATTGGTCATTTAATTCTCGTAGATGCCGATGTATTTGATCCATCGAATCTAAATCGGCAGTTAGGTGCGACGACGGAGACGATTGGCAGAAAAAAAGTAGACGTAATGAAGGAACGATTGTTGACCATTAATTCGGATATCCGAATTGACACATATGATATGTTTTATCTTCCAGGCGAACAGAAAGATTTTATATCTCAGTCTGGCGCAGATTACGTTGTCGATGCGATTGACACGACCAGTGCGAAGATAGGTATTATTGAAGAAGCATATCGGTCGGGAATACCGGTTATATCTTCCATGGGCGCAGGAAATAAACTGCATCCGGAACAATTTGAAGTAGCCTATATTGAAAAAACATCTGTCGATCCTATTGCGAAAATACTTCGCAAAGAATTGAAAAAACGGCATATTCGCCGCGTAAAAGTCGTATATTCCAAAGAACAGCCCCATCCTGTTCAGACAGAATCGGCAGAATTTCGTCCTAGCCCGGGAAGTATTGCTTTTGTTCCGTCGGCAGCCGGTATGATTTTAGCCGGAGCGGTCATTCGTGATTTGCTTCATATTGATTAAAAAAATTTTAGTCGAGTTATACACAGGAGCTGCAGTCTCCAAACTGCAGCTTTTTTGACGGTTTGACGTGTTTTTGATAATAGTTGATAACACCTTTATAGAGTAGATAACCATTGACATACTATACTAGATATAGTATCATTGGTAAGTACTCGCGCGGGAAAACGAATGGAATATATGGTATATATTATAAATATAGATATAGATTATATACAATATGAGGTGGAGGTAATAACATGTTGGAAGTAATCAAACGCAATGGACAAAAAGTTCCTTTTGACCGTGATAAAATTATAGCAGCCATTGAAAAAGCAATGAACAGCAGCAGTGGTATTTATGAAGATGGTCAAGCAGACTTGATCGCTAAGGAAATTGAAGACTATGCATCGTCCATGCAAAAGGATATGACAATCTATGCGATTGAAGACCAGGTGTATTACCGTCTGCTAAAGTATAATAATCCGGCTACGGCACGAGCTTATGAAAATTATAAAGCAATTCAGTCTTTTAAACGCCAAACCAATACAACAGATACGGATGTATTTGGTTTGTTAAATAATACGAATATTGAAGTATTAGATGAAAACTCGAATAAAAATGGCCATGTTGTATCGACACAGCGTGATTTGATTGCCGGTGAAGTATCTAAAGATATTGCACGGCGTAAATTAATTCCGGCTGATATTGTACAGGCCCATGACAGCGGTGCTATTCATTTTCATGATATGGATTATATTATTCAGCCGATGTTTAACTGCTGCCTGATTAATTTGCAGGATATGCTCGACAACGGGACGGTCATCAACGGCAAAAAAATTGATACGCCTCATTCGTTCCAAGTGGCATGCACGGTAACGACGCAGATTATCGCGCAAGTAGCCAGCGGACAGTACGGTGGCCAGTCTATTAATGGCATTGACCGTATTTTGGCCCCGTATGTGCGGAAATCCTTTGATCGGTATATGAAAGCCGTTGTTGAAGAACAACGAGAAGTATACGGTATCGAACCGGATATGAAAAAAGCCGAAGAAATTGCTTGGAAAAGGACGCGCAAAGAAATAAAAGATGGTGTTCAAACCATTCAATATCAGATTAATACGTTAATGACCACAAATGGACAAGCTCCGTTTGTTACGTTGTTTATGTATTTTAAACCGGACTATAAATACGCTAAAGAAGCGGCATTAATTGATGAAGAATTGCTTCGTCAGCGTATTCAGGGCATCAAGAATGAAGCCAATG
>CALBLM010000152.1 GCA_937895695.1 uncultured Megasphaera sp. | reverse complement strand
GAATCATCGGGCGTATATTCCGGGCGCATCCACGCTTCTTCACAAGACAGACTGCCCCTTGGCGGCAGCGTCAAAAAAGTAATTATTACGTCGCCGTCTACTATCGATGATATAACTGTCGTACTTGGCGTAAATGAAAACGAGTACGACCCTGAAAAAGACCGCGTCATTTCCGGTGCGTCCTGCACGACCTGCGGTCTGGCAGCAATTTTGCACTTTTTGGATGAAACATATGGTGTAAAACGAGGAATGACAACATCAATTCATTCATATACAACAGACCAAAAAATCCTGGATGTATCCCATCGGGATCTGCGGCGCGCCCGTGCAGCAGCAATGTCAATTATTCCGACAACGACTGGCGCAGCGGAAGCAATTACGAAAGTATTGCCCAAGTTTGCCGGAAAATTGAGCTGCCGGGCCGTCCGTGTACCGACACCGGACGTATCGATTATCGATATTGTTGTAGAATTAAATAAAACAGACATTACGCTAGAGGCGTTAAATGATGCGTTTAAGCAAGCGGCAGCGGGACCGTATCACGGTATTATTGATACGAACGAGGATGAACTTGTTTCGGTAGATTACCGCGGCAACGAACATACGACGACCATTGATTTACCGTTGAATATGGTCATGGACGGCGGTATGGTGAAAATTGTAGCCTGGTATGATAATGAATGGGGCTATGCCCGCCGCATTGTGGATTTGGTTCGTTTTCTGAAAGCAAAGGGACTCTGATTCTACGACAAGCAGGGATACGGTACAGGATGCATATAGGTACACGGTGATATAGGGATTTTCAGCGATTGCTGTAAATATATAATAATGGCATCACGTATTCTGGATGCAGAGGAGGATTTCTCATGAAAAAAACAATTACGGATGTAGTATTGGACAACAAAAAAGTATTCGTACGCGCTGATTTCAATGTGCCGTTGGATGACAACTGCCAAATCACGGACGATACACGCATTCAAAAGACATTGCCGACGATTCAATATTTGCTGGACCATCATGCAGCTGTTATTTTGGCCAGCCATTTGGGCCGTCCGAAAGGACAGGTTATTCCTAAATATTCATTAAAACCAGTAGCTGCACGGTTGTCAGAATTATTGGGCGTTGACGTAAAATTTGCACCGGACTGCATTGGTGTAGAAACGAAAAAAATGGCCGATGCCTTAAAACCGGGTGAAGTATTATTGCTCGAAAATCTTCGCTATCATAAGGAAGAAGAAAAAAATGATCCTGAATTTTCCCGTCAATTAGCAGAATTAGCTGAAGTTGGCATCAATGATGCGTTTGGCTGCTGCCATCGCGCCCATGCATCTGTTGCAGGCATTACAGCATATTTACCTATGGCTGCTGGCTTTTTGCTGGAAAAAGAAATTCGTTTCATTGGCGGTGCTGTTGACAACCCGGCGCATCCTTTTGCCGCTATTATTGGTGGGGCTAAAGTTTCTGACAAAATTGAAGTTATTTCCAATTTGCTCCCTAAAGTTGATGTAATGATTATTGGTGGCGGCATGGCAAATACATTCTTGGCAGCACAAGGATATGGCATTGGCAAATCGTTGGTAGAAGCCGATAAAATTGATTTGGCAAAAAGCTTGATTGCTCAGGCAAAAGAACAGGGTACTAAATTGCTCCTCCCTGAAGATGTAACGGTAGCAGCAGCCTTTGCCAATGATGCAGAACACAAAGTCGTTCCGGTTGATCAGGTTCCGGCTGATTGGATGATTTTGGATGTTGGCACGAAAACACAGGCACTCTTTGCCAAAGAATTAGCTG
>CALBLM010000151.1 GCA_937895695.1 uncultured Megasphaera sp. | reverse complement strand
GTTAGGCGATGACATGGCGCAAAGTTTGGGCGTCCATATTGAACGAACCCGTGTATGCTTGACGGCTGTTGCGGCCTTGTTGGCAGCCAGTGCAGTCAGTGTAGCCGGTCTGCTCGGTTTTGTCGGACTGATTGTACCCCATATGGTACGGTTGCTGATTGGAACAGATTACCGCTATATTATTCCCGGCTCCGTATTGTTGGGAGCGGCGGTTGTTACGCTCAGTGACACTGTCGCACGTGTCTTGTTTGCGCCGGTAGAACTGCCGGTAGGACTGATTATGGCATGTATGGGAGCGCCGTTCTTTTTGTTTTTGCTGAGAAGGGAAGTGTAAGCCATGGAAACAGCTATCCAAGTGGACCATCTTTCTGTTGTCATCGGCAAAAAAGAAATTCTTCACGACATCCATATAGCCATTCCCAAAGGCCGTATGGTGTCTATCATTGGCCCAAACGGCTGCGGCAAAAGTACGCTTCTCAAGACGATGAGCCGTATGATTCAGCCCCAAGAAGGACATGTGTATATTCAAGGAAAAGATATACGTTCCTTTGGGCGGAAAGAACTAGCACGACAGATTGCTGTCCTGCCACAAATTCATCAGGTTCCCGGCGATGTGACCGTCGAGGATTTAGTACAAATGGGACGATTTCCTTATCGTTCGTTATATCGTTCCTTTTCGGCAGACGATGCCCGATATGTTGATAAAGCATTGTATGCCGTACAAATGCATACACGTAAAGATGAATGGATGCAGCATCTATCTGGTGGAGAACAACAGCGTGTTTGGTTGGCCCTATTGCTGGCTCAGCGTTCGTCTATCTTATTTTTGGATGAACCGACGACGTATTTGGATATACACCATCAATTACGTATGATGAAATTGCTAGGACATATTAATGAAAAGTTGGGCCTGACCATTGTCATTGTACTCCATGATATGAACCAGGCATTGCAATATACGCAATATGTTATCGCTATGCATGAAGGACGTATCGTGGCAGCCGGACAGCCGCAGGATGTGATTACGCCGCAGCTGATACGCTCCGTGTTTCATGTACAGGCTGATATTGTTGTGACGCAGAACGGAAAACGAGCGATTCTAGTTGAAGATCTTGATCAGGAGGGATCGTATGGACGCATTCACCATAAAAGACGGTAAAAAGCTGCGCTGTGGTTACACGACAGGAACCTGTGCGACAGCTGCATCCAAAGCAGCAGCCCGCATGTTGCTGACAGGTAAGACTGTGTCGACCGTTACGGTGACAACGCCAAAACACATCGTCCTGTCTCTGGAGGTAGAAGATATTTCTTTGCAATCCCATGCTGTATCCTGTGCCATACGCAAGGATGCCGGCGATGATCCGGATATTACGAACGGCATGTTGGTATGCAGTACGGTCGAACGAATCGATCAGGGTATCGAAATCTGTGGCGGCCGTGGCGTAGGTAAAGTCACTAAGGAAGGCCTGGCTTGCCCTCCCGGTGATTGGGCCATCAATCCGACACCACGCCGTATGATACGGGAGGCATTAGAACACATAGCCGCCGAATTAGGCTATGCTGGCGGGTTTCGCGTAACCCTTTCCCTGCCGGATGGAAAAGAGCTAGCCAAGAAAACATTTAATCCGCGACTGGGTATTGAAGGCGGGTTGTCTATTTTGGGTACATCCGGCATTGTCGAACCCATGAGTGAACAGGCTCTGATTGATACGATTCATACGGAAATGGATGCTCGCTATGCAGCCGGTCAGCGGCATTTGCTAGCTTTTTTTGGCAATTACGGTGTAGATTTCAGTCGCGATAGGCTGCACATCGATGTAGCACAACGCGTGACCATTAGCAACTATGTCGGCGAGATGCTGGATTATGCTGTATACAAACAATTTCATGACGTACTGCTTATTGGACATATTGGTAAACTGGTCAAAGTTGGTCAGGGCATCATGAATACCCATTCCCGCTATGCTGACGGTAGGACGACGCTGTTGGCTTTGACGGCGATGCTCCAAGGAGCGGATGCTGCTGTAGGTCAAGCTATTTATGACAGCGTTACGACAGATGAAGCATTGCGGATTTTACAGGAACAGCATTTACTGTCATCGGTGATGACTGCAGTTTGTAATAAAATAGATTATTATATGAATCAGCGCGTTCATGGACAGCTCATCACAGGGGCGATTCTTTTTTCGAATGTCTATGGTGTATTGGGATATACGTCCCAGGCAAAACGATTGCTCGCATATCAACAACACAAGGAGGTCAACGAATGAAAGGAACATTATACTGCATAGGCGTAGGACCGGGGGATCCGGAATTATTGACGGTGAAGGCAGTCAAATATATGCAAACATGCCCGGTTTTGGCTGTACCCCAAGGGCATGCCGGTGTAACGACAGCCAAGGGGATTGTACTGAAGGCCATAGAAAACGGTTTGGATATCAACTGGAGTGATAAAACGATTATAACCATTGATTTTCCGATGACTCGGGATGCGGCTGTATTGGAAAAAGCTCATGCAGCCGGTGCAGCAGCTATTGAAACCCAGTTACAACAGGGACGCGATGTGGCCCTTATTACACTGGGATGCCCAACGGTATATGCCTCTAGCAGTTATGTCCATCGTCGCGTTCATGATGATGGCTATGCAACAGAAGTGATCCCAGGCGTACCGAGTTTTTGCGCAGCTGCGGCTAAAATGCAGCAACCTCTTTGTGAACAGGACGAACCGCTTACCGTGATTCCAGGAAATTGTAAAGAACGCAAAACGCTATTATCCCGTCCGGGCAGTAAGATTATCATGAAACCGTCCGGTTCGTTTACTGCTTTGAAACAAGAACTGCAGGAAACGCAGCAGCTAGAAAGCACGACGATGATAGAACGATGCGGACTGCCGGGAGAACAGCTATATCATTCATTGGATAATGTAGATAATACAACCTATTTTTCCGTACTCCTTGTCAAGGAAAACAATGCAGGAAAGGACGAATAAGCCATGGTTTATTTTGTAGGTGCCGGGCCTGGTGCCGTTGATTTGATTACGGTACGGGGCAAACAACTCTTAGAAACGGCAGATGTCATTATTTATGCCGGGTCCTTGGTGAATCCACAATTGCTGGAGTATGCGAAGCCGACTTGCTGCATCTATGACAGCGCTGGCATGACGCTGGAAGACGTTATTGCCGTCATTGAAAAGGCAGAACAGCAAAGGCAGCTAATTGTACGGCTTCATACGGGCGATCCGTCCATTTATGGGGCCATTCGTGAACAAATGGATATTTTAAATGAAAAGCAGATTTCTTTTGAAATTGTACCAGGTGTCAGCTCGTTTTGTGCGGCTGCTGCAGCGGTACAAGCCGAATATACACTGCCTCATATCAGTCAGTCCGTCATTATTACACGTATGGAAGGGAGAACGCCCGTACCGGATAAACAACAGATTGCTGATTATGCAGCCCATGGTGCGACGATGGTTATCTTTTTAAGTGCGTCATTGTTGCAGCAATTGCAGACAGAGCTGATGAAAGGCGGTTATAGCGGTAAAACGCCGGCAGCGATTGTCTATAAAGCGTCTTGGCCGGAAGAACAGGTATATCGCTGTACTATAGATACACTGGCAGAAACGGCAGCGGCTCATGAGATTCATAAAACGGCTCTGATTTTGGTAGGTTCATTTTTAGGAGATTCGTATGAACGAAGCCTGCTGTATCATCCGGGCTTTACTCATGGATATCGGCAGGCCGAACCGGAAAAACAACAGTATCCAGATATAAAGTAACGTAGATTTGCCTATACAAGGGGGAATCCGTATGAAAGCCTTTATTTTTTCGTTTACCACAGCCGGTACGATGCTGGGACTGCGTATTCGTGCATATTTAGCAGCAGAGGATTGGGACGTTGTCAACCAAACGATGCCTAAATTATGTTCCTTAGATACACGATTGCAGGCATTTCCGCTTAATCTGCAAGAAGCGGTGCGACTTGCCATGAAAGAGGGACAGGCACTTATTTTTGTAGGAGCAGCTGCTATTGCTATCCGTATGACAGCACCGCATTTACGGGGCAAAGAAAAAGATCCGGCTGTATTAGTCATTGATGAAAAAGGACAGTTTGTTATTCCTTTATTGGCTGGTCATATTGGTGGTGCCAACGGATTGGCTCGTACACTAGCAGCTATGCTGCATGGTCAGGCTGTCATTACGACAGCAACGGATGTAAATGATTTATTTGCTGTCGATGAGTGGGCAGCCCGTAAGGGGCTCCACTTGTCGTCTTTGCAAGAGGCTAAGCTGTTTGCAGCAGAACTATTGGAACGAGGACAAGCCGGATTGTACAGTGAATTTCCGATTGGCGATGACTTGCCTGACGGACTGATTCGGGCACAGACCGGTCCGGTAGGCGTGGCAGTGACGATTCGAGATGATTGTCATCCCTTTGCCAAAACGGTAACGGCCTATCCGGTGATTGTTCATATCGGTATTGGCTG
>CALBLM010000150.1 GCA_937895695.1 uncultured Megasphaera sp. | reverse complement strand
GCTACAGCAGATATTTGCCGCATGCGCCGTCATATTCATGAAAATCCAGAGTTATCCAATGAAGAAGTACAGACAGCCGCATATATGGCACAAATGCTGCGAAGTTTTGGTATAGAAACAGAAGAACATGTAGCGGGAACGCATGCTGTATTGGGACGACTGACCGGAGGCAAGCCGGGCCCGACGATTGCTCTTCGAACCGATATGGATGCCTTGCCTATTACGGAAGAAACGGGATTACCTTTTTCGTCCAAGCAGCAGGGAATTATGCATGCCTGCGGCCATGACGGTCATATGTCCATTTTACTGGGAGCGGCGAAAGTGCTCAGTGCATTAAGAGAAGAATTAGCGGGAACTATTTTATTTATCTGCCAGCCGGCAGAAGAAAAGTCCCCTACAGGCGGAGCCAAACAAGTAGTCAAATCAGGCGTGTTGGATGGTGTGCAGGCTGTTTACGGATTCCATATGTGGCCCAATTTGCCGACGGGGAAAATTGGCGTACGCGCAGGGGCTATGATGGCCGCTTCCGATCATGTGCGTGTCGTCATTCATGGTAAATCAAGTCATGCGGCTATGCCTCATAAAGGAATTGATGCTGTGGTTGCAGCGGGACAATTTATTACGGCTGTTCAAGAGATTATCAGCCGACAGATCAATCCCTTGTATCCGGCTGTACTTACGTTTGGCCGTATTAGCGGCGGCACACGGTATAATATTGTAGCAGATACGGTAGAATTGGAAGGTACGTGCCGGACGTACGATATAGAAGCACAGGACATGGTAGAAACGAGTCTTGGCAATATGCTGAAAGGCTTGGATATGATGTATGGTACGACGAGTGAACTTCAGTATGAACGAGGATATGCGGCTGTCGTGAATTCACCCAAGCAGGCGGCATTTATTGCTGATACGGTCAAAGCATGCTTAGGGGAACAGGCTTTAGCAGATATACAAGAACCGGCAATGACGGCAGAAGATTTTTCTGGGTATTTACAAGCCTATGATGGAGGCTTTTATTGGTTGGGAACGACAAAACTGGGACAGACTATGTATCCTCTCCACAATTCTCATTTTGCTGTTGATGAAGCAAGTTTGCCTATCGGCGTAGAAGTAATGGTGTCGCTTGCTTGCCGGGCTCTTTCGGAGCAATAAAACATAAAGTGTACTATTTTATGAAAATTTTGAAAAAATCATAGATGATTTAGAAAAAACGCATACGAAAAAAAGGAGAATCGCCTCTTGGTCACGAATCTTATAAGTAACGTGACTATAGGAGGCGATTTATTTATGAAAGAATATACTAGTGATCAAATTCGTAATGTAGCAGTACTTTCGCACGATGGCGCCGGCAAAACGGCTGTCGTCGAATCGTTGCTCCTTGCCTGCGGTGCTGTAGATGCTGTTGGTGTAGGCAAAGATAATAAGCATATCATGGATTATGAACCGGAAGAAATTAAACGAAATGTAACAATTCAGCTGGGAATTGCGCCATGCGAATGGGAAGGATATAAACTTAATTTCCTGGATACGCCGGGGTATTCTGAGTTTTGCGGTGAAGTACGGGCGGCACTTCGAGCTGGTGACGGCATTTTACTTGTTATTTCTGCTGAATCTGGCGTCGAAATGGACACAGAACGGGCTTGGGATTATGGCGTTGAATTGAATTTGCCGCGTATGGTATATGTCAACAAGATGGATGCCGAACATGCAGACTTCTTTGGGTGCCTGAAAAAAATGCGCGATGTTTTTGGCAAGTCAATTATGCCGTTGCAGATTCCGATTGGCGAAGGTAAGGATTTTCGCGGTATGATAGATGTCTGCAAAATGATTGCTTGGGAATGGAACGACGGCAAATGTGAAGAAATAAAAGTTCCACCTGAATATATGGCTAAAGCGCGTGAAGTACGTGAAATGTGCATGGAAGCAGCAGCTGAAGGCGATGATGAATTATTAGAAAAATATCTTAACGGCGATGAATTGACGATTGAAGAACTGCGCCATGGTCTCCGTCAAGGGATGCTGACAGGCCGCGTTTGCCCTGTCATGTGCGGCAGTGCTACCTATCATATCGGTACGGCAGAACTCCTTCGCCGTATTATTACGTATATGCCGGCGGCATCGCAGAAAGTTATGATGGGAACGGATAAAAAATCAGGAGAACCGGTTGTCGTATATCCTAATAAACCATTTACAGGTTTTGTCTTTAAAACATGTATTGATCCTTTTGCAGGTAAGCTTAGTTATGTCCGTGTATTCTCGGGTGAACTAAAAGAAGGCGATAAACTGTATAATGTTAGTCAGGGAAAAGATGAAAAATTAGGTAAATTGCTAACTTTAGTCGGAAAAGAACAAGTACCGGTAACCAAAGCGATTGCTGGGGATATTGTAGTATTGCCCAAATTGCAGCATGCCCGTACAGGGGATACGTTTGCTATTCCGGATTTCCCCGTTATCTATGATCCGATTCGCTTTCCCAATCCATTGCATACGGTAGCTATGGCACCGGAAAAAAAAGGCGACGAAGAAAAACTCATGAGTGCGTTGCTGCGCATTAGTGAAGAAGATCCGACGTGCCAGGTTGAAAAGAGCGTAGAAGGAAAACAACTTATCGTACGCTGCATGGGTGATGTTCATTTAGAACACATTATGAATAAAATGGAACGTAAATACGGCATTAAGGCTGTATTACAGGATGTATATATTCCCTATCGCGAAACGATTAAAGGCAAGGCAACAGCGGAGGGA
>CALBLM010000149.1 GCA_937895695.1 uncultured Megasphaera sp. | reverse complement strand
ATGTTACCTCTGTTGGTGATGAGCAGAACAGCATTGAAATGCTTTATGAGGATAAGAATATATGGCTGACACAGAAGATGATGGTTACACTGTATGATGTGGATGTTTGTACAATCAATGAGCATATTAAGAAGAGTTATTCCGACTCAGAGCCTGCGGAAGTTGTAACTATCCGGGATTCAGTTAGGAAAAAATAGCCGTTTATCTGTTATCTGTACGAAGAACAGACAAGGTGGAGGCGATGGTAGTTCTTCGATAAATTTGACTTTTATGTTGGAATTACTATAATAATAAAAATGAATAAAAAAGTCGAACTTTTTTCGTGGACGGGCGGGGTTCAGACTGTGATATGAATAGCAAGTTGTGTCAACACTTTTTTGCTACAGAATTTGTTGCTATGTTTCCATAAACAAACGGCGATATTTTGCTAAAATCCACAGTAGTCCGGATCGGTTCACGAAAAATGACATCAATCAGGACATATCGTATCATGTAGAAACGGTTGTTCTTCTGGCCCGATAAATACGGGTATATATTTTTCAGATAAAACGCAACGGTGAAAGCAAAGGGGTAAATTACTATGATGTATAATCCACAACTTGATACTTTTATCTGTGTAGTAGAGGCTGGAAGTTTTAACAAAGCGGCAGAAGAATTATATATCAGTGCACCGGCAGTTATTAAACAGATTAATTCTTTGGAAAATAGTTTACATTTGCAATTATTTAAAAGAACACACCGCGGTCTTATTGTTACAGAAGCCGGTAAATCGCTTTATAGAGATGCAAAGTATTTAATTCACTATGCAAAGGAATCGTTAATACGAGCACAGGAAGCAATGCGTTGTCATGAGGAAATCATTCGTATTGGAATATCCCCAATGACTCCGCCAAAAATTTTTGTGGAACTTTGGCCTAAAGTACAGAAAATATATCCTGACATGAAGGTTAAGTTGATCCCATTTGAAAACACCCCAGAGAATGCAAGAGAAATATTGGCTCATATGGGAAAGAATATGGATGTCATAGCGGGAATATTCGATAAAACCATGCTGGCATTCAGAGGCTGTGATGGTACTGAGATTTCAAGAGAACCCTTTTGTGTTGCCGTGTCGATTTTCCATAGGCTGGCGAAAAAAGAAACAATTACACTGGATGATTTGGCTGGAGAAAATTTGCTGCTGATGAAAAGAGGATGGAGTTATTATGGGGATATATTAAGAGACGATATCATGAAAAATCATCCTGAAATTAACATGGTAGACTTTGATTTTTATAATGTAGAAGTCTTTAACCGGTGTGAAAACAACAATGAAGTATTACTGGCATTTCAACAGTGGAAACATGTTCATCCCTTAATCAAAATGATTCCTCTAGCGTGGAAGGATACTATGCCTTTTGGAATCTTGCATTCGAAAACACCGTCTGTAAAAGTAAAACGATTTATCCAAGCTATTAACAACGTAAAATATATGTTGAATACATCTGAGTAAAAACCTAATGGTTCATACGATATAACAAAACGAGACTTCTCATGAAGTCTCGTTTTGTTATACTGTATTGGAAGCGAACATAGAGAATGATTGGTAACCTGATTTATCGTCTGAAACAGGTGAGGATAGTTATAAGGAGGTTTTTATGGAATATCGTATGTTAGGAAAAGATTTAAACGTTTCTGCCATAGGATTTGGATGTATGGGAATGACGCATGCGTTCGGAGCCCCTGCTGATACGAAAGAAATGACACGGGTGTTGGCACAGGCCGTTGATATGGGCTATACGTATTTTGATACAGCCCAATGTTACACAGGTGTGAATGCAGATGGTAGTATTGCCTATAATGAAGAACTTGTGGGCACCGCATTAAAACCCTATCGGAATACTATTATACTAGCGACAAAATGTGGAGTTCGCCATTTGGGAGAACATTTGGAAATGGATAGTCGTAGGGAAACTATCCGTAACCCATATCGTATTGACTTCTGATGAAATAAAAAAAATTGACATTGCATTAGATCACATGAAAATGTCGTCAGTGTTTGGAGGTCATTCGTCTTAAATATATATGATACATCTACACATTGAACCGAGCCTATTGTTGACAAGAAAATAAGTAAAAAACAAAAAAGATATGAAGGTTGAATAGGTATTCACGGTCATAGCTTTTCTTTGTTAGAAATTGTGTAGGTAGAAGGGAGTATTATATAAAAAAGTTATTTAAGAATCAATGTGTGGACGGCATCACGGATGAGTTCATAGCCATTGGGTTCTGCTTCCAAATAGTTTATGTACATAAATCCGTACTGCGCGCCGACATAGTTGCGGAACGCGTTATATTTGGCACCGTTGAGGTCGGATTGGCTCATGCCATAATCTTGAGCCCCTATCTTTTTTAAGACGGCAATCGTTTTTACAGCAGCCGGAGCCGTTAACACAAAGTCATGATCGCCGAGATGAACCAAATATCCTTCTTGGTGATGCGGGGAAGGCAAGCCATCGCCATCGGAACGTAATAAGCCGTATTGAACAGGATCTACACCGGCTATGATCGCAGCAGCGTGGAGCCAAGCGACCACGTCTTCTTCGCCTTTTTTATTACTTGGTGCGCCATGGGCACATGCCTGGGCAACAACGACATCTGCTGGCACATGGCGATATATGGATTCAGCCAGTGAAATGACATGATGCCCGCCTTGCCCAGCAATGGGGTATTCTTTCAGGGATGCACCATCTTTTTGCCATTGGAATACGAAAGGTTTTTCAATATCATGAAGCGCTTGGGCGGCAATGGCGACATCTTTATGAACGGAATAACCGAACACTTCTTCATAGGTTTGGCAAATATAGCGTGTAATATGTAAATTGGATGCTACATGCGTACACAATCCACCAGGATACGGATGATGACTCATATAGCCGCTGCCCGGTGCCGTAAGAAATGGCTGCGGCGACGTTCCTTGAAATGGTGGCAACAAATGCTCTGCATCTATTTTGGACGTGTCAAGCAGACCTTGTGCTGAAAGCTTAGCATATAATGTGCGTACAGAAATAGAGGATGTATATTCTTGCATAAATGTCGGTGTCGGGTCTTTGATCAGTTTTTGTACCATCGTACGTAAAGAGGTATCTTCTATAGTATCGACCGAAGATAGGACAAACTGATAGGCGTGTTTGATGAGATCGGACGATTTAGCAGCCATGGTCGCATCAGCAGGCAAATCCGCATACGCAATGGGGGCAATATGACGTTTATAGGCATCAGAAGCCATGGCAGCTTTTGAGGGCTGCGTCCATGTGGGCAGACTGAATAAAGCGGCACCAGCAGCCGTACCGGCAGCTAGTTTTAGAAAACTACGGCGAGATAAAGGTTCATTCATAAGACTAGACATTGTTACAGATCCTTCCTTTTTGTGTAAAAGTAGTATAGTGGATATGCAAAAGAATACAAACAGAACGTAAAAAATGGATTAAGATTTTACAAAATTTTTGAAAAATAGAACGTTAGTATAGTATTACATAGGATATAACGGATTTTTACAAAACATATACATACGGATGGTACGATACTTTGTAATTCGTATATAGTATACGGTCACAAAAGGAGGAATCTTAGATGTTTGGACTTGGTCTACCTGAATTACTTTTAATATTAGTTATTGGACTGATTGTTTTTGGACCCGGTAAATTACCGGCAGTCGGAAACGCGCTGGGAAAAAGTTTACATGAATTTAAAGATGCGTTGAATGGAACGACGAAAACCAATACAACGATGCAACAAGAAGAAAAAGCAGCACAGACAACGCAAACTGTACACGATACGATTCAAGAAGCACATAAGGCATAATTTTTTATGAGTACACAACATATCACAATGACTGACAATGGTGAAATGACCATTATCGGACATTTAACAGAATTGCGCAGCCGCTTAATTAAAGCATTGATTGCATTAGCGTGCGGTATAGCCGTAAGCTATTATTTTATTGATTCTATTATTTTATTTTTGACGGCACCGGCGGGAAAACTGTATTTTATGCGTCCGGCCGAAGCGTTTTTTATTTATTTTAAAGTGGCTGTCATGGCAGGGGCTATTTTTTCTTCGCCCATTTTATTTTATCAGTTTTGGGCTTTTCTAGTGCCTGCATTTACGATACGGGAAAAAAGGGCATTATCTATGTTGGTACCGGCATCATTGGGATTGTTTATAATGGGTATTGCGTTCTCTTATTTTTTTGTGTTACCTCAGGGACTCAAGTTTTTTATGAGTTTTACCAATGATGTTGTACAATCGATGTGGTCGATGGAAAGTTATTTAGACTTTATTATTATGCTTGTCGTGCCGTTTGGGTTTATTTTTGATTTTCCTTTGGTATTAGTTGTTCTTGCCAGTGCAGGGATTATTTCATCAGCACAATTATGTCGGCTACGCAAATGTATTTATTTTTTGGCCTTTGTCGTAGCGGCAATTATTACGCCGACAACGGATATTATATCCCAGACGTTGCTGGCAGCTCCGATGATTGTGTTATATGAAATTAGTATTATCGGCATTCGCATGATTTTACATAAATAATAGTAAGGACAATATATATCTATAATACAAAAAAGCAGAAACAGCTTGTTGTCATAAGCTATTTCTGCTTTTTTTTGCGTAGGACCTTGTTATCGTATACTGGGGCCTTCTGCAGATTTTTTGCTTTTATACATTGTGGTATCAGCACGAAGAAAGATATCTTGATACGACGTGTCAGTTCCTGGTTGATAATCACTCATGCCAGCAGCAAAGGCGAGTTGCTCCCATGGTCGTTCTTGTTGGTAATTTCGTTTTTTATTACAAGGTTTTATTTTTTCTAGCAAGGTAAAGCGATTTTGATAGTCTTCGCCTTGTATCAGTACTAGAAATTCATCGCCGCCTATGCGGAAGATAGGGCTGTGTGTATAGATACTTTTGATGAATTGTACGGTTCGACATAGTAATTCATCGCCCATGGCATGACCGAATTGGTCGTTAATACCTTTTAATCCATTTACATCTATCATGAGTACACTAAAGGCTAATTGTGGATCATGGGAAGCGATGCGTTGATTAATGGTCATGATATGTTGTTCATAGGCGGTGCTGTTTAAAATACTGGTTAGCTTATCTTCCAAAGCCTGGGCTTTTAATTGCTGTACCATTTCTTTCATTTTTATCATAGTGCGATTCATATTTTGAGCAAGTTCACCGAGTTCATCATTATGTGTAATGGCTAGTAGTTGATTATAATTTCCTTCGCCAATTCGGCGGGCTGCGGCATTAATAGATTTTAACGGAACGATAATCCAGTTGGCCAGTAGAACAGCGACGATAGATGTGATTAAGCTAAAGAAAAATATTAGAAAAATTATCGAGATTAAAATACGATCTCGCTCTGCATATAAAGATGATTCAGGCGTACTGATTCCCAAATTCATGCCGTTATGCAATGTTTTGAATGCCATTTTTCGTGTTTCGCCGCGATAGTGATAGGATAGAAGTTGATCATTTGAATCCTTGCCTTTTAACGTTCTAGCATACGGACCGAGTCCGAAATCGTCTAGCGAGGAGGACGTATCACCATCAGGATAATCTGGATGATAATATAACTTCCCGTCATCAGAAAACAGAATGGCATAACTGTTATCGTACATATGAGTAAATTCGATATTATCGATGAGTAATTGCAACCGAATGCTAAAGCCCATTAACCCGATTAATTTTCCCTGCGAGTAGACGGGTACGACATACGCAATTTTCCGAATACCGTCTATAGGGGAAATGTATGGTTCTCGCCAAAATGGCTGTTTAGTTGTCAATGCTTGATTAAACCAAGCATTCCAGTAATCGGCTCTATAAAAGAAATGCTGAATTTCTTCTATGGAATGACTGCCATATTGGTTTTGTTCAGGGTGTAATGTATACCAAAATCCATCTGTTTGCCCAATTAATGTGGGATTGAATAAAATAAAAAATCCATAAATCGAAGAGGACGCTTCGGCTTTCATGTTGAATTGATTTTCGAGATGATGTTTTATGTTGCTGCGGAAGGATGGATCTGTCAACGCATTGGGGTCGGGAACATTATCTTCTAGGGTATGAGCCATCGAGTTAAGAATATTACTGGAATAGTATAAGGTATATTGTAATGGTTCAGCCGTCCGATGGACTTGCCAGTTGAGTCTCATTTTGGCAACCATCATAGCAGAATCGTTGAATATTTTTAGGCTTAACGCCCCTAAAATCAGTGTCAGCAATAATGTAATTCCTGTAATAACTAGAATAAATTGGTATTGAAAACTTCGAGGGTATCTCCGCATTCCGTATTCCTTTCCGGGCAAGTCAAAAAAGCCTGTTTGATTATGATATAACAGGCTTTTTTGAAAATCCGTATAGGTGAAAAAGATGATGTATATTGTATGTTACATCATCTTCCCTGCAGCTGGCTGCCATCTGACAGGCCCTGTTAGCTTTGCGTCGCTGGATTTCCCCAGTTTTGCCCTTAATCACGTTACTATATGTCATAATATATATTTATTATAAAATGGAATAACGTATTTGTCTAGTATTCGCATATATTAAAATGCCTTATACAATTATAAAAAAATACGCAACAGATCACTTTTTATCTGTTGCGTTAAAAAAATGGTATAAATTTTTGTTATTTATCGGTAATGCATGGAGTGGAAGCGTATCGTCTAGTATGTATATTTTTATTATAGATATGTTAATTCTTGGTTAGTAAATACGCCCGTATCCGGATTGATTTCTGCTTCAACAACGTATTTAGTTGTAGTAAAGTGAACATCATAGTGGAAGGTATGATCATCGTGATCCAAATGAATGACAATATTTTTAGCATCGGGATATGTTGCTAAAATAAGCTGTTGAATATCTGCTTCTGATTTTTGAATCGTCATACTGCCGGCTTTATTGTGGCTTTTGATTTCTACTTCATGTACTTTTTTACTGTTGGTATAGAGAGTTACTTCATATGTCAATGCGGTTGCTTCATCATAAAATTTGATTTCTGTTTCTCCGTCTTTGACATCTTCTTTGTATTTTGTCAATATAGCGGATGCTGGTACTTCAGCGCGGGCAATTGCTGTTAGTTCATCGTTTTGAGTGGATCGAGATGTTGCAGCTGTCGTATCGTCGTGATGGCGAGTATGGAAAGTGTCTGTAGACATAGCCATGACAGCTACAGTTGCTATGGTTAGGAACGATGCAATCATGCTGATTCTTTTTAACATTGTAAAAGCCTCCTTTTGGTATAATGTGTCGAAAGGATTATGTATGTGCATGCGATTAGAAGGATGCCCTAAGGAACTCATTCGCATGACATTTACAAACCCACCATAAAATTTATGATACTATAATCA
>CALBLM010000148.1 GCA_937895695.1 uncultured Megasphaera sp. | reverse complement strand
ATTTATCGCAGATTATTCGATTTTTTGGAATCCCGCAAGGGGGCCGTCATTTTGCTTTTTTACCGCATTTTGATCGAGACTGGCGGCTGTTTGTATATGCATTGTTATTTTCAAGCGGTGTATTTTTGCCGAATATAATCATTTGGATGAGTACGGATTGGGGACATACCGTAGCCGATACATATCGATATGCGCCGTTATATGATATTGTCACGTTTTATGCTTTTTTATCCATCTTGCCGTTGATGGTAATTTTTGTCGTTTATATGGAAACTCGATTTTATGAAACCTATGCAAATTATTTTCAGGCCATTACACAAAAAGGGAATTTTAATGACATTGAAGCCATGCGGAAAACCATGATTCATACCTTATGGTTTGAATTACGCAGTGCGATGGAATTTCAATTTTTGATTACCATGGTGTTTTTAGCTTGCGGGTCATATATCCTTGCGTGGGCACATATTGAAACTAAAGCCATTAATATGTTTGATGTTCTGCTCATGGCAGCCTATTTTATTGGCGTTTTTCAAATATTAGGAATTATTTTTGAATACTTTGATGCACAACGACAGTTAGTCCGTATTTCGATAGTATTTTTTGGGGTAAATGCAATTTTGAACATGTTGGGAGTTCTGTTTGCAGGAGAAATTAGCTATGGCTTTACCTTTTTCCTTGCTGCGGCCATTTCCTTAGGATATGCATGGCAGCAGTTATCTCATTATGTAAAACGGATTCATTATTATGTGTTTTGTGGTCAGCCCATGTTTTATCAGCAACATGTAGGCTGGCCGACGCTGTTGGCACGTCGTATGTATGGTCCGACAGTAGATGCGATGGATAAAGAGGATGATATATTACATGAAACATCAAAATAGCCGAAGATGGATGCAAAAGGTTGTACTAGCGGCGATTTGTACGGCAACAGGTATGACTGTCCAGGCTGCAAACGCAGATACGATGCACGAAATTCCTTCGGAAATTACATCACTACGAAATGCTCGCGATGAAATACGGTATCGTCATCAAGCTGAAGCTGATGTTGCACAAGCGGACCATGATTTGCAGGTTTCTCGTCAACAGGCAGCTGAAGCAGTTACAGCTCGAAAAGAAGCGGCTGCGAATTTAGTTACTGCCAAAGAGAATGTCCGTACGCTATCACAAAATCTGAGTCAGATACGCCAATCCTTAACGACGGCACAAACGGTTTTGGCTGAACGGATGCAGGCCGTTGAGGCAGCACAGCAAGCGGTAGAAGCCTATGGACCTGAGTTGGAGAGGGCCAAACAAGATGCAGCAGATAAACAGCAGGTATATGATGCGTTGGAAAGTCAGGCACAAACGGTATCCCAAGAATATGAAGAAGCTGTGAAGAATGCAGAAGCATCTCAAAAAGCGAGTCGTGAGCAATTAGTTGCGGAAGCTGTCAATGCCGTAGGATATGAACTGAATCGGTTGGAAGAAGCGCAGGCTATGGTAGATGCACAGGAAACGGATTTGTCTGAAGATGTTGAAAAGTTGGAACAAGGGTATGATGAACAGCTCAATTCATTAGATACGCAGATGGAATCTGCTAGTGACGAACTGGATGCGGCGCAAGAAGCTCTTGATGCGGTACAGGAACAGATGGATGCCCTTGAAGAGGCTTGGAATGAGGCCAAGGAACTGGAAGAAGAAAGCCGTCAAGAAGTAGAGAATTATCAGTCGGAAATACGTAACTTAGTGATTGAATTAGGTCAGGCACAGAAGAATGAAAGGGAAGCAGAACAGTATGATCGGGAAGCCCAAGATTGGATGAATCGGGCCGTTTCGGCAGAAGGACAGATGGCCGTTACATTACAACTCCAAGAGTATGCATTTGAACATTTGGGCGAATGGGCTGGATGGTCTACGGGGATTGAATATTATCACTGGAAAGGTGAACATACAGGGCATCAGTTGTTTTTGCCGATTACCTATGCGCAGCAGACTCGGATTCGCGGTCGTAAGACCGATATAGGTATCAGTACGGGATATCTTCGGTCTGATACGGGTATCTCTCAGGGAACGGCATCTGGCATGGCGGATACCCAGGTAAGCGTTGCAGTGCATAATGACCATGTTATTAACAGTATACGCTATCTATTGGATTTTAATTTACCTACAGGACAGCATCGCTTTTATCAGCATGCTGTTGTTCCCGAAGGATTAGCCCGTTTTACCGATTTTGGAGCAGGGTTTGAAGTTACACCCGGAGTAGAAGTTATTCATCATTATAATGAAGAAGATAGTTTGATTTGGCGTATGCAGTATACGTTTCGCAATGCTTATGAATATTCAAAAGAAATCAAAGGCCGCAATGTTTCACCAGGGGATATCTTCCATGAAGAGTTAACGTATCAACATGCAGGCCCAATGAAGCAGTATTCGATTCAAGTACGTCATAGTTCGAGCTCATCGGCTAGTCAAGATAGTATTTTTTTAGATGAACTTGGTACGTGGCATGCAGGAAACGTACAGCATTATACAGATGGTGATGAATGGGGGCTGCGGCTTTTCTACAATCGCTCGCTAACGGATACCAATGAATTATCGTTGTATACGATCCAAAATTTTACGGAAAAGACAAAAGGGTTTGCTTCAGATGATGCGTATGCCCAGTATTATGGTGCTGGCTGGATGCATCACTTTGATGAAAAACGGGAATGGCATGCTTGGATACATTATAAAGATGCATCTTCCAGTTATGATCCGTTACGATTAGACCTCAATAGTACCGGATATAAACGGTATTCTTTGGCAGCAGGCTATTCGTGGCACAATTCACCAACAGAAATACTGAGTTTGGATATTGAACGGTATAAACGCCATAATAAACATGCTAATAGCTATCAAGGCTGGGGAATTGTTGCCTTGTATCAGAAAACGTTATAGATAATCTATCAGGATAAAAGGAGCTTTTAATGTTAAAAAAACTCTTCGCCGTTGCCGTTGCTTTCACGGGCTTGCTGTCTGTTTCTCACTGTATTGCAGATAGACCGAATATGACGCCGGAAACGGAAATGATACAATTAATAGGAGAAATTCAGGAATATGCGCAGAAGAAAAATTCCCACTTCCAAATTATTGGAAATGGTGCGGCCGGATTGTTAGAAGAAACGCCAACGAATAGTAATACCAATGTAGAACGTCTTATTTCGTATTTGGATGGTTTTTTAACAGAATCCGTATATTATGAACAGAATACGAATGGCCAAACGAAAAAACAGCCCCAATCGTACGTAACGTATTTGCGGAAAATGTTTGCTAAGCCTAAAGCAGCCGGTAAAGCTATATGGACACTCGATTATATGGATGATTTACAACATCAATATATGGATGAAAAAATGGGGAGAGCCGATGGATATGTCAGCATGGCTCTTTCAGGGATACAGTTGGATACCATACCAAAACGACAGGTGCCATTTGCTAATACGAACGATATATATCGAGTACAGGAGGCTCAAAATTTTCTATTTCTCTTGAATCCAGGTGCATTTCCAGAAAAAGCTATTTATTTGGAATCACTGAGAAAAACAGCATATGATGTGATTATTATTGACTTATATTATGGGGATAGTCCTTTGACGAAAGAGGATGTGGATATGTTGAAAATAAAACCACAAGGAGGAACACGCATGGTCATGGCGTATATGAGTGTTGGTGAAGCAGCGGATTATCGTCCTTA
>CALBLM010000147.1 GCA_937895695.1 uncultured Megasphaera sp. | reverse complement strand
TGCCTAAGGCATAGTAGCCAATGCCTTCCCCGCGCCTGCGCAACGGAACCAGAACGCCGACAATGGTACTGGCTGCTGTAGCTGTAATGCCATACGCAATACCGTGAAGAATGCGGATGAATAAAAATATCTGAAGAGAATCTGCGCCCCAATAGAGAGGAACTGCGGCTGTATATAAAACGGCACCTGCCAACAGCAGCTTTTTTCGTCCCCAACAGTCAATAACATGGCCGACAACGATGCGGGCCAACAACGTGCCAATAATGAAAATGCCGGAAGCAAGGCCGGCTTCACTCACAGCGGCATGCCAAGTGTGAATGGCAAACTGCGTAGACCAAAGCATGAGCTGGTACATAATCACGTACAGTAAAAAGTTAATGACGACATCAATCGTAAAATCTTTCGTCCAGAGCCGCTCCGTCATGGAAATACCTCCCGTTAGAACAAATATTTTGTGTCATAACTCAAATCCATGTACTGTTCAATTGTTTCTTCGTCAAAGCCGTATTCTTCTGATTTTTGCAGCAGACCGGCTACGCGCATTTCCATTTTTTTCTTTGGCGGAACCGGTTCTTCGTATTCAATGCGAAGCTGGCGGGCCGCTTCGGAACGATCTGTGACTTTTACAAATAAACCGTGGCGAAACGTCAATTCAAATACTTTGCGGAATGCATGCGGCAGCTGGAAGCCAAAGGGAACAAAATACTTATCAATAAATCCATTGGCAATCAATAAAGAGCCTGTATAATCCATGACATGGTGAAGCTCGTATTTGAGGTCGCCTGCCGGAGAATGGAAGGAAACGGGCTTGATGCCGTCAATCGCCGGTGGTTCCATGCCATTGTTGTTGGTCAGTAATTTATGCAGCGTCAGCATTTTTTCTTCATTAAAACCAAAGATGCATGTATAGCCGCGCAGACAGGCTTCGTTGTACATGATAGGATGCAGACCAAATTCTTCAATGTTAAAGAAATCATCGACATGTTCAATGGCCACAATACTAAGTTTAAATTTATCAAAATCAAACCCATC
>CALBLM010000146.1 GCA_937895695.1 uncultured Megasphaera sp. | reverse complement strand
AGCGGGTATGTTCATGTTCGCAGTGATATGACAGCCGCCGATGTGGGTGACGAAATGCAAAAAAATGGGTATATTGTCAGCTCCGTATGGTTTCGGGTCGCAGCACAAGTAACCGGACAGGCGGGAAACTTAAAAGAAGGCGAATACAGTATAGATTCTTCGATGAGTTTGCAGCAAATATTGGGCAAACTTACAAGTGGAAAGTCAGAAGCAGCCCGTTTGGTTATTCCTGAAGGATATACGGTGTGGCAGATAGCCCAGCGCGTTGCAGCATTGGGCAATATTTCAGAAGACGAGTTTTTGACAGCAGCTAAAGATACGACGTTGTTGCATCCGTATATGAATGGAAATCGGGATGTTACATTTCCAACAGAAGGGTTTTTGTTCCCGGACACATATTTTATTCCCAATGATGCGACGGCAGAGGATGTTGTTCGCATGATGCTGAAAAACTTTGATGACCATTTGGATGCTGATATGAAACAACAAATTGCGGCTAAAAATATGTCTATCTATCAAGTTGTTACGTTAGCATCTTTGGTGGAAAAAGAGGCGAAATATGAAGAAGATCGCCCACTGATTGCGTCGGTATTTCTCAATCGCCTGGCAACACATATGAAATTACAGTCCGATGCCAGCATTTCCTATGCGATGGGGTCGCATAAGGCAGCTTACAGTATTGCCGAAACCCAATATGATTCGCCGTATAATACGTATATGTATGAAGGACTACCGCCAGGACCGATTGCCAATCCGGGTATGGCCTGCATGCATGCTATTTTACAGGCACCGACGACGTCATATTTATATTTTGTGGCTGATGGTGATGGGCATAATTATTTTGCAGCTACGTATGAAGAACATATGAAAAATGTACAGGAACATATGCCATGATGGATGCATTATGGACCGAAATGAAAATCTATGCGAAACAGCACAATGTACCTATTTTACGTGATGCGGAACTACCGTTGTTTTGTGGTTTAGTGCGCCAAGCAGCTCCAACACGGGTGTTGGAAATTGGAACAGCGATTGGGTATTCAACGCTACGGATTGCTTCTTGTTTAGCTGCAGACAGTACAATCACAACGTTAGAGTTAGATCATCAGCGTGTCATGACAGCGCGAGCATTTATCGCAAAATCACCATATCAACAGCAAATTCGGCAGCTTGAAGGTGATGGAACGATGCTATTGGATACATTAGAAGGACCTTGGGATTTTGTCTTTTTAGATGGCCCTAAGG
>CALBLM010000145.1 GCA_937895695.1 uncultured Megasphaera sp. | reverse complement strand
TGCAGAGGAAGAAGAAGCACTGCGCTCGTTTTTGCAGACTGTGCCGCAAAAAGAATTTGATATTTCTTCATGGCAGCCGGTGAATCAGATTCATTGTCCGCCTCGATTGTATATTGTACAGAAAAGAGGGTAAGATAGTATGAAAAGATTTCGTTATACAAAAATAAAAGAAATTGTGCAGTCACGTCCCATTGAAACGCAAGAAGAATTAGCTAAAGCGCTGCAGGAAGAAGGCATTGAAGTTACACAGGCCACTGTATCTCGTGACATTAAAGAACTCATGCTGATTAAAGTTCCTACTAGCGATGGTCATTATAGATATGCGTTGTCACCGGAACAAAATATGCTCATGTCCAAAAACCGCATGGCCCGTTTATTTCAAGATTCTATTGTCCGTGTTGATGCCGCTTTCAATCAAATTGTGGTGCATACACTGCCAGGTTCTGCCAGTATGGTTGCATCGGCTATTGATCATGCCAAATGGGAAAGTGTCATCGGTACACTTGCAGGAGATGATACGATTCTCATTATTACCAATAATGCCGATACAGTACCACAGTTAGTTAAATTAATTGTTTCGTTAATGAAAGAATGAGGTTTGTATGCTGCAATCGCTGCATATCCATAATTTTGCTTTAATAGAAGACTTACATCTGAGGTTCGGTGAAGGCGTTACTATTTTTACAGGTGAAACCGGGGCCGGAAAATCTATTCTGCTGGATGCTATAGGCATGCTGGCTGGTAAACGCGCTTCAGCATCTTTCGTGCGTCAAGGCATGGAGTCTTTTCTTGTTGAAGGCGCGTTCTTTTTTGCAGCGATGCCGGAACCGCTGCAACAGTTGCTGCAGGAAAATCATATAGCCTTTGAAGATGCACAACTCGTCATTTCTCGTCAATTTTATCGTAGCGGTCGTGGTACTACGTTGGTAAATGGAACTCTTGTCCCTATGACGGTATTGCGGCGTATTGGTGAATATTTGTTAGATATTCACGGGCAATTTGATAACCGGATTATTTTTGATCCGGTCTATCACGTACAAATTTTGGATAACTTAACGCCACAGCTGCAACGTGCGCGCTCTGTATATGATTCGTTATACGCATCATGGCGGACGCTGGGAATGCAGGTAAAAAAATTACAACGCGATGAAAGTGAAAAAGTAAGACTTCTTGGCATTTTGGAATTTCAAATTAAAGAAATAGAAGATGCCCAGCTGCGTCTAGGTGAAGATGAAGAATTGGAACAAAAAGTACGCACATCGTCGCATGCAGAACATATTAAAAATAATTTAAAGGACAGCTTATTTTGTTTAGAAGGCAGTGAACGACAAAAGGGCGTATTGGAACAAGTCGAAATCATCCATCGCAATTTGGAAAAAGCATCTGCCTATGACAATGCGTTTCAAGCGTTGGCGGCTAAACTAGAAGGGTTAACCTATGAATTGGAAGATGTTCATGATGGACTGGTGCGATACGCCGATTCTTTTGATTTTGACGAAAAAGCATTGGATACCATGCAGGCACGTTTGGCGGTTATTGATAAATTAAAACGTAAATATGGCATTACGATTACAGAGATTTTAGCATTTTTAGAAAAAGCCAAATCAGAATATAACCGATTGAACCAATCGGAAAATATCTTGGCATCGTTGCAAAAAGAGATGCAGGAAAAAGAGAGAGAACTAAGAAAACAGGCTGTCGCCTTGTTTGCATTGCGCAGTAAAGCCAATCAAACCTTTGGACATGCTATGGAAGATGCATTAGTTAAATTAGGAATGCCGAATGCATCAATTACATTTCATATGGAGCCCATGCAGCGTATCGAACCCAATGGTGCCGCGGCGATTGAGTTGTATTTTTCAGCTAACTTAGGAGAAGCCAAAAAGCCTTTGGCAAAAATTGCTTCAGGTGGTGAAATTTCTCGTATTGCCTTGGCTCTCAAAACAAGCAGCCGAACGATTAGCTTGGGAAAAACCATGATTTTTGATGAAATTGACGTAGGTATTAGCGGACAAACGGGGCTGCAGGTAGCCGACCATATTCGAAAACTTCGACAGTATGGGCAGGTTTTTTGCATTACCCATTTGCCGCAAACCGCATCGATTGCGGATCATCATTATTTTATTTATAAAAAAGAGTGTAATGGACGGACGATTTCACAAGTTCGTTTATTGTCAGGAGAAGAACATATTCAAGAAATTGCCCGTATGTTTGCCGGAAATGATATGACGCAGGCTAGCTTAGAAACAGCAAGACAGTTAGTTAGTCAAGTAAAAAAATAAGGTTTTAGAGGCATATCCTTGACGTAATAGAATAATAGGTATATATTAAGGTTAATCTTTAACAAAGTAAAATAGGATGGTGAACTATATGCTTCGCGTACTTGTAAATGGTGCAGACGGCCGTATGGGAAGTCAGGTTGTCAAAGCTGTATCTGAAGATAAAGAATTAGAATTTGTTGGCGGCGTAAGTATTACGCATGTCGGGGAAGATGCAGGCGAACTTGCCGGCATCGGTACATTACATATACCAATTCGTGAAGGATTGGCAGCAGCATTGGAAGAACTCAAACCGGATGTGGTTGTAGATTTTACAACGCCTCGCGTTATTTTTGAAAATGCCAAAACCTGTATTGCCCATGGTATTAACATGGTAGTGGGAACTACAGGATTAACGGCACAGCAGCGTGATGAACTCGATGCAATGGCTAAGAAATATAAAACGAGTATTTTTATTGCACCGAACTTCTCTATTGGCGCTGTGTTGATGATGAAATTATCGACAGAAGTAGCACCGTATTTGCCGGATGTAGAAATTATTGAACTGCATCATAATAATAAATTGGATGCGCCTTCTGGTACGGCCATTATGACAGCGAATAAGATCGCGGCTGCCCGCAGTGAAGCTCAAGCTGTACCAGCTGAAGATAAAACGCATGAAAGCTTGGATGGCGCTCGCGGTGCTAAAGTGGATGGCATTCCCATTCATAGCGTCCGTCTTCCCGGATATGTAGCACATCAACAAGTATTATTTGGCGGATATGGTGAATTATTAACAATTCGGCATGATTCGATGGACCGCAAGTCCTTTATGCCGGGCGTTGTATTGGCTGTCAAGAAAGTAAATTCACGTCCAGGCCTTACATTTGGATTAGAAAATTATTTATAAGAAGGGGAATATAGATATGACAAAAGAACCGGTAGTCGCAATTTTAGGTGCCACAGGTGCCGTAGGACAAGAATTTATTCGACTGATTGAAGAACGTAAATTTCCATACAGTAAATTGAAATTGTTGGCATCCTCTCGCTCTGCAGGGAAAAAACTGACTGTAAACGGAAAAGAATATACTGTTGAAGAAGCGAAACCGGAATCCTTTGATGGTGTAGACATTGGATTATTTGCCGGTGGTTCTATCAGCAAAACGTTAGGACCGGAAGCGGCTAAACGGGGCTGTGTTGTTATTGATAATTCCAGCACATTCCGCATGGATCCGAATGTGCCGTTAGTCGTTCCGGAAGTAAACCCGGAAGATATTGCTTGGCATAAAGGGATTATTGCCAATCCAAACTGCTCGACCATTATCATGTTGATGGCATTAAAACCGATTCATGACTTATCCCCGATCAAAAAGATTATTGTCAGCACCTATCAAGCTGTATCCGGTGCTGGTAAAGAAGGTATTGATGAACTTCGCGATGAAACGGAAGCATACCTCAAAGGGGAAGAAATGGTCCCGCATATTTTGCCAAGTAAGAGCCTGCCAAAACATTATCCTATCGCCTTCAACCTGATTCCTCAGATTGATAAATTCTTGGATAATGACTACAGCAAAGAAGAAATGAAAATGGTCAATGAAACCCATAAAATGCTTCATGACGATACGATTGCTGTTACGGCAACAACGGTTCGTGTACCTGTATTCCGCAGCCATGCTGAATCTATTTATGTTGAAACAGCCGATGAATTGACAGTAGATGCTGTTCGTAAAGCGATTGATGCCTTCCCAGGAGCACAAGTACGGGATAATTTGGCAGAAATGGAATATCCTATGCCGTTGTATACATCTGAAAAATATGATTGCTATGTAGGTCGTATTCGTAAAGACTTGTATAATCCAAAAGCGATCAACCTTTGGGTATCCGGTGACCAGATTCGTAAAGGTGCAGCATTGAATGCATTGCAGATTGCAGAATATATGCTTGCTCATGATATGATTAAATAATATTTGCAGACTGGAGTTGGTTTTTTATGTTAACATTCCCAAACGTCATTGTCGCTATGGTAACGCCGTTTCATGAAGATGGCTCGGTCAATTATGAAGCAGCAGTGCAGTTAGCTAAGCGATATACCGATGAAGGACAAGGCATTCTTGTTGGCGCAACTACGGGTGAAGGCGCAACGATGACAGCCGATGAAAAAATTAAATTATATCAAATGACAGCCGATGCATTAAAAGATAAAACATTAGTCATGGCGAATGCTGGTTCCAATGATACGGCACAAACGATTGAATTTATCAAACGCGTAGAAAAAACAGGCGTAGATGCCATTCTTTGTATTGTTCCGTATTATAATAAACCAAACCAGGATGGTTGTTACGCTCATTTTGCAGCGATTGCTAAATCGACAGATTTGCCAATTTTTATTTATAATGTTCCAGGTCGCACAGGTGGAAAAATCGAAGCGGCTACCGTTTGCAAATTAGCCAATGAATTTTCTAACATTATCGGCATTAAAGATGCAACAGGCGATGCGGATTTTGCGACGGAAGTCATTGCAGGTACACCGGAAGGGTTCCATCATTACAGCGGTGATGATAATATGACCGTTCCTATCTTGGCTGTTGGTGCAGAAGGCGTTATTTCTGTATCGAGCCATGTTATCGGCAAAGAAATGAATGAAATGATTCAGGCCTTTAAAGATGGAGACACCAAAAAAGCAGCGAAAATGCATCAAAAATATTTGCCTTTCATGAAAGGAATGTTCTGTACCGTGAGTCCCGTACCGGTCAAGACGGTGCTCAATATGATGGGGTTGCCGGTTGGCCCGTTCCGTCTGCCTTTGGTAGAAGCGTCACCGGAAATTAAGAAAATCTGCAAGAATTTATTACATCAATACGGAAAACTATAATTTTGTTCAAAAAAGAGCTGTCTTTTTCGGAAACAGCTCTTTTTTGTCTTTAAGTCAGTGTCATAGCGTGCGAATAGGGGAATATATAGATTCTTCATTTTATCGATAAAAAAACTTGACAATATTTTTTTTGTTTTGTATAATATAAAAGTCGTCAGGAGACATGACTCGGTAGCTCAGCTGGATAGAGTGACTGACTACGAATCAGTAGGTCTA
>CALBLM010000144.1 GCA_937895695.1 uncultured Megasphaera sp. | reverse complement strand
CAATCTTTTGAAAGATACTCAGCGTATCTTGTTCCATTGTTACCTCCCTATTTGCCGCTTGCCATGATAGGATACAGAGCAGCTTCAAAATCAATATCCTTTAGAAGCTATGTATGATGCTAAATCATTTACACGAAGCGAATAGCCCCATTCATTATCGTACCAAGCGACAAGTTTTACCATATTACCTTCAATGACTTGCGTATCCAGCGAGTCAACAATTGAACTATGGGGATCACTAATATAATCAGAAGAAACAGTCGGTGCTGTCGAATATGCCAAAATCCCCTTCATCGGCCCTTCAGCCCATTTTTTCATAGCAGCATTTACTGCTGCCACAGTAACATTCGTTTTTAAAACAGCAACTAAATCGGTCATCGATACATTCGGTGTGGGCACACGCAGTGCCATGCCAGTAAACTTTCCCTGTAGTTCCGGCAGTACCAGTGCCACCGCTTTGGCAGCTCCCGTTGAAGTCGGAATAATCGACTGGGTAGCACAACGAGCACGCCGCAAGTCTTTGTGAACACCATCAACCAGCTGCTGATCGTTCGTATACGAATGTACCGTTGTCATCATACCGCGAACGATACCAAATTCGCGAGACAGTACTTTGGCTACAGGCGCCAGGCAATTGGTCGTACAAGAACCGTTGGAAATAATATGCTGCATTGCCGGATTATATGTTTCTTCATTAACACCCATGACAATCGTAGCATCCGGATCTTTTCCCGGTGCCGTAATAATGACTTTTTTGGCTCCATCAGCTAAATGTTTGGAAGCAGAAACTCGGTCTTTAAACTTCCCTGTCGATTCCACAACGATATCGACGCCCATCTTTTTCCAAGGAATATTCGCCGGATCCGTTTCATTCGTAACAGGAATCGAACGCCCATCAATAAGCAATGCCTGTTTGTCTGTATCAAACGATACATCATGATCCCACGTACCATGTACGGTATCAAATTTTAATAAGTCTGCCATAATCGGCCCGACAGAGCGGTTATTGATCGCGGCTATCTCTACTTCCGGATGCAACAAGGATGTACGAAAAGTACATCTGCCAATACGGCCAAAGCCACTAATACCAATTTTTACTGCCATTACGTTTCCTCCTTTTACAAGACATACGATAGCCTGCATGTAGGCATAAAAAGCTATCTCCTTATCAATCCGTTATTCAGTATACTCTTATCGCTATATTTTGTAAACTATTTAATGGATTTATGTCTCATTTTTAGGATTATAACGCGTTTTTATATTATTTTTCATTATTAGTATATACTATTTGTGTGATGTAACAGTTCATAACTATTACCCATATACAGGATATTCTATTTAATTTCTAACAAGCTCTTGCCAGTCATCTCTTTCGGAATATCCATGCCTGCCAAAGTTAACAGCGTAGGTGCTACATCTGCTAAAATACCATTTTGTAAGGCATCATGTTTATGTTCTTCGCTAACCAAAATGCACGGTACATGATTCGTCGTATGCGCCGTATACGGGCATCCTGTTTCGGGATCCGTCATTTGTTCGGCATTGCCATGGTCAGCAATAATAAGTAATTGCCCATCAACGGTTTTCAACGCATCTATAATCTGACCTACACATGTATCGACAGTTTCTACAGCTTTGATCGCTGCTTTTAGCACGCCTGTATGGCCTACCATATCCGGGTTTGCAAAATTAAGCATAATCATATCATATTTAGCCGCTTTAATCTGTTCAATAACTTTTTCCGTCACAATCGGTGCATTCATTTCCGGTTGTAAATCATAGGTTGCTACTTTAGGAGACGGTACCAAAATACGGTCTTCGCCGACATTCGGCGTTTCTTCTCCGCCATTAAAGAAGTACGTAACATGGGCATATTTTTCCGTTTCAGCAATGCGAAGCTGTGTTTTGCCTGCTTTAGCCAATACTTCTCCCAATGTATTGGGAATGGTTTCTTTATCATATACAACATGAGCTGGCAAGTCATCTTCATACCGCGTCATCGTTGCAAAATATACATCTAATTTTTTCGGACGAACAAATCCATCAAAATCATCACTGACAAAAGCCATTGTTAGCTGACGAGCACGATCGGGACGGAAATTGAAGAATACCATGCTGTCCCCATCTTCCACAGGATGTTTTTGAATAACCGTCGGTACAACAAATTCATCAGAAACATCAGCAGCATAAGAATGTTCCAAGCAAGTCTGTGCATCTGGTTCTACATTACCTTCACCAAGAGCCACGGCATCATATGCTTTTTCAACGCGTTCCCAGCGTTTATCACGATCCATCGCATAATATCTACCGCTAATCGTCGCAATTTCACCTACGCCGAGTTCTTGGCATGTATCTTCCAATTCTTTCAGATATTCGCCAGCACTCCGAGGCAATACATCACGGCCATCTAAAAATGCGTGAACATATACTTTCGTCAATCCGTATTGCTTTGCCATTTGCAATAAACCAAACAAATGCTGCTCACTACTATGTACACCACCGGGAGAAACGAGTCCAAGCAAATGCAATGCTGAATCGTTTTTCTTAGCATTTTCCATGGCTTCCACCAATACAGGTTTCTTAAAGAAAGCGCCTTCTTTAATATCTTTTGTAATTTTAGTCAATGCCTGATATACAATGCGACCAGCACCAATATTTAAATGACCTACTTCCGAGTTTCCAATTTGTCCATCTGGCAATCCTACATCTTCTCCGGATGCACCTAAATACGAATGTGGATATTCATTCCAAAGCTTAGGAAGTACTTTTAAATCAGCTTGTGCTACAGCATTATCTTTTTCAATGGCACTGCAGCCAAATCCATCCATAATGACTAACATGACTGGTTTCTTTTTCGTCATAATTTTTTCTCCTTCACTTCATCGTTCCATTTGCAGAGAAGCAAAAAGGCAGGGACTTTCGCAATCCCTGCCTTTTATCTTTCATTTCAATATCAATCTAGATTTGTAACGGGAGGCTTACCCGTCGGGAAATGCGTCGCTACAAATTAGTGTTTGCTATTGTAATCGTTCATCGTAGCAATGAGGTTGAGAACTTTGTTGGAGTAACCAATTTCATTGTCGTACCAAGAAACAACTTTTACGAATGTATCTGTAAGAGCGATACCTGCTTTAGCATCAAAAATAGAAGTGAGCGGGCAACCGAGGAAATCGGAGGATACAACAGCATCTTCCGTGTAGCCAAGGATACCTTTGAGTTCGCCTTCAGAAGCTTTTTTCATAGCTGCACAAATTTCTTCGTATGTAGCCGGTTTAGCAAGGTTTACAGTAAGGTCAACAACAGAAACATCAAGAGTCGGTACACGCATGGACATACCTGTCAATTTGCCGTTCAATTCTGGA
>CALBLM010000143.1 GCA_937895695.1 uncultured Megasphaera sp. | reverse complement strand
GTCGGAACGTTTTTGCTGATAGCTCTTGTAGTGTATGGGTGGAAACAATTGATGCACATTCGTCGATGGCAGCCAGTCCATCATCAAGGAATATATTGCCTGATACTTATCGTGCTTCTTCCTGTATTTGGTATATTTTGTCGTTTTGGCGGTGCCTTTAATTCAACAAATGGCATTCCTTGGGAAAGTGCAGCAAGAACGCATACGGTTTTACTGAATGAAGCAATTCTTGATGATGGGCAGGCACTGTATCGAGCATATTCTACGTATTTGCGAGCTCATGAACGAGTAATGCGTGCGATTTCTCCGGAAGAATTAAAACAGTCGATTGCCTTATTGCAAGGAAATCCCCAGGCAAAAACGATTGACGAAGCTTTTACGCGGGTCAATGCGGCCCCTCTATTATCGCATAAACCAAAACAAGTTATTGTGATTTTAGGTGAAAATTATGCTGTGTGGCCATTATTAGAACCATATAAGGCAATGGGATTAGCCAAGACGGGGGAAATGCTGGCAGAAAAGGGTGCGTATACGTATCAATTTTTAGCAAACGGTAATGGAACCATGACATCGTTAAATGGATTTTTGACTGGATTACCGGATGTTGGTATATATCAAAATTATCTTATGGGAAAACATGGCGATGTAGATGCGTTAGGGATTGCCTCGGTCATGAAAAAATTAGGATATAAAACCGTGTTTTGGTATGGTGGATTACGCAGTTGGCAAGATTTAGGAGATTTTTCTCAACGTGAAGGATTTGACGAATTTCATTGTGCTGATGAATTTACGACAGAAAATGAAACAACCGCTTGGGGCGTAGCCGATGAAGATTTATTCCATGCTGTGGAACACTATATGGATCAAGAAGATGTACCTACGTTTCATTTTATTTTGACAACGACAAATCATCCTCCATTTGCATATCCTGTTGATGAAAAGGGATTTCCGCGTCGTGACGTAGAGGCAAAACGTCCGGCATCGATTCCCTCGGACACGGCAACGATGAATCAGTTAGGACACATTTGGTATGCAGATAACGAAATAGGAAAATTTATCCATATGGTAGAAAACAAAGAGGCATCTACTCTCTTTGTCGTTACAGGGGATCATGCAGAACGTTTCGATTTTGCAACGAATGTATCGTTACAGGAACTCAGTGGCATACCTTGCTTTTTCTATGGAGCTGGCGTATCAAAAGAGATGCTGCGGCCGACAGATACAGGAAGCCATTTACAGATTGCTCCTACACTAGCCGCTTTGATTGGTCCGGCAGGCAGCACGTATGAGTCTTTGTTGCCACCATTAATGCATTCAGACAGAGCATTCAATCATAGACTGATTATAGAACATGGACATATGCAGAAACAAAAAGATATGACCGATGATGATTTCAAACAGTATATCGAAGCCGCTCGGACGGTAGCTGTTTGGCGTATTACAAAGGGAAACGAAATTCCTCAGGAATAATTATGAAATCAGTAAGGCTTCTAAAAATAATGGTTTCTAATGATAGTAGAAGTTCCATAGACGAGTCGTTTACTACAAAAAAGCTGTCGCTTTGGGCGACAGCTTTTTATAGTTGCATACTATATATGCGAATGTTATTTTAAATTTTTCTTAGCTTCTGCTTTTGCGAGGAACGGAGCAGATTCGATGATAAACCGTTCATGTGTTGCTTCACCTACAACACCGCCATTATCGGTGGCTTCAATTTTGAATGTGAGTTTTCTTCTATCCTGTTCTACGAGAGTAGCTTTTGCAGTTACTTTCAAACCAATCGGCGTAGCTGCCATGTGTTTTACATTCATAGCAATGCCTACTGTATTGTATCCTTCCGGAAGCTGCGGGTCACATGCGTTGATCGCTGCGTTTTCCATCAAAGCAACTAAAGCCGGTGTAGCATATACGGGAGATTTGCCGCTGCCCATTTTGATGGCCGTGTTATTTTCGGTAACGAGTTCAGAAACTTCTGCCTGAGAATTTGCTTTTACTGTGAAATCCATAATATACCTCCTAAATTTGAGTTAAATGTACAATATCACTATATCACACTTGCTATACATAGGCTACTGTTTTTTGACAGGTTGTGCCAAATATTATAGAATACGTATAAATGACCATTGTGTATAGGAAGTGACTAATATGAAATTAAAACTAGGATTAGTGACAGCATGTGTATTACTATCTATGAGCA
>CALBLM010000142.1 GCA_937895695.1 uncultured Megasphaera sp. | reverse complement strand
AGGGGTCTTGTGAATACGGATGTCCACAAGACCCCAACATTTATTATAGAACCTAACAAAAATAAAATCTTTTCATTTTGTTACAGCCCCCCTATATTAGTAATCAATATCATAGATTAGATGGTATCCGTTTTAGACCAACGTAGTAATGTACGGCATGTATGGAGCATTTTTTCTGTTAAAACGGTATTGTCCAAGCGATCGCCGGTTGCTAACTTTTGCAGCAATAATTGATGAAAATAGGCAATCATCACATCATTCAGTAAAGCCAACGATTTTTTATCGACAGAATCACCCATGAGTTTGGTAATATATTGATAATTCGTATGGTATAAATTGCCACAGTATTGTAAATCAGCTAGTGTCACGCCCAAATGTGTTAATTCGCTAGTAAACAATTCATAGTAATCTTGTAAAAGCGTATCTAAGCGATGACTGTGCCGACCAAAAAAGACATGATTGATACATTCAGGATGTTGAAATGAATGTTGGCAAAAAAATTGCCATTCCTGCATGTACGCTTCCAGTGAATTAGATGGAGAAGTATTGGCTTTTCGTTCTACATATTGATGTGTCATTTCTTTAAGTAAATCAATACTGGCAAAGAGAAGCAGTTCATCCAAATCGCTGAAATGCCGATATAAAATAGCTGTATTGACATTTGCCAATTTAGATACTTTACGCAATGTAACATTTGCGAGGCCTTCTGTAACTATAATATGCTGTGCTGCGTGAATGAGCGAAGTTGCGATTGTATGTTTTTCTTCCAGGGTAAGTGGGGGACGAGGCATTAGTATTCGCGCTCCTTTACTAAAATAGTATCATGCAACCCAAAAGAAGCTGCCGCATCGTGCGACAGCTTTATGTCTGCATGGCGGGAAAGTGTAGGAATCGAACCTACCTAAGAAGTTATTCACTCCTCATCATGGTTTTGAAGACCAGAGGGCACACCGGAACCCTTACTCCCCCATAATTGTTAGTATATCATTACATAACATAACAATCAAGTTTTAATATACTTTTATTTAGTTGGCAACGGCGATGATTGTCCGATGATTTTACTTCCTTCTATATAAACGACAGCCGGATTTTCTTGTTTTTTTTCGATTAGATCGACAAGTAGATGCAAACATTCTTCCCCAATTTTGCCCATCGGAATATCAATACGTGAAAGGGACGGAATAGCGTAATCATTAAATTCAGCCATATTAATACCGATAGTAAATACTTCGACATCATCCGGAATGGTAATGCCTAAGTCATGGCAGGCATAGAGCATGCCGTGGGCCAGTACGTCAGATTCACAAAACATAGCTCGCGGCATATGACCGGAGGTATACAATTTTTTAGTTATATCAATGGCACTGGATGAAGAAGTGGTACATAACAGAATATTTTCTTCTGAAATGGGGTGTCCTGCTTTTGCAAAGGTATCTAAAAAGCCATTCATCCACATGCGCATAATAGGAAACGTTTTATCATGCGTTAATACTCCAGCGTCATAAATGCCTTTGTCAAGAAAATGTTGTGCTACATTGCAGCCAATCGTATAGTTGTCCATCGTTACGCTGCTGTATTTGGGAGATTCACGGTTAAATAAAACAACAGGATAGGAAATATTACAGGAGTTTAAATACTCCATATCGGAATCGGACATATTAGCGATAATAATGCCGTTAAAAAATTCATTTTGCGTCGTTTCCAATTGTTTTTTTAAATTATCGACTTCATAGGGGACAACAGTTAAATGGACCACTTTATTTTGGTGCATAATTCCTTTTTGGATCCCTAGCGTGATACGAGCTAAATAGTTAATGCGAAAGTCGGTTGCCCAATAAAATGCAATAGCGTAACTGTCTTTTTGCGCAGAACGCAGTTTTTTTGCAGATTGATTCGGTACATAGTTTAATTCTTGAGCAATACGATGTATTTTTTTTTGCGTTTCGACCGATATTTTTCTTTCCGGTCCTTTGCCGTTTAAGACAATGGAAACAGTGGCAATAGAAACACCAGCTTCGCGCGCAATATCTTTGATTGTAGACATGCGAATACCCCCTTTAGTATTATTTTATTTTGACATAATTAGATTTAATTTTCAAGGTATACGAAAGATGTTGTTTTATCTATCACTGGTTTGCTGTCTATGTTACAATAACTAATGATATGAAAAGGAGTGGGAGCTGTGGAATTTGCGAGACAAGTCGATGAAAAATTACGCAATTTGGCAAAACCACCGGGAAGTCTGGGGCTATGGGAGCAGCAAGTACGGCGTGTATTTTTAGCATGGCATACTATGAACAAAGAAATTCGGCCGCGGCATATTATTTTTGCAGCCGATAATGGTATTGTACAAGCCGGTGTTGTTGCGCAGCTAGCAGATATTACGTATATGCAAAGTAAACATATGGTAGCAGGTACGTCGGCAGTTACGTGTTTTTGCCGCTGTAATCACATACCGTATGAAGTGGTTGATGTTGGCATTAATAGTGATGATACTGTGGGAATTGATAGAAAAATCGCCAAGGGGACGGCTGACTTTTCAAAGCAGCCGGCTATGACACAGGCACAATATCAAAAGGCGTTGGATATAGGTCGAGAACGCGTTGTTCAAGCTAAAGCAGATGGATGCAATTTACTTTCGTTTGGCGAAATGGGTATTGGCAATACGACAACATCAGCGGCTGTCTTAACAGCGATGGCTTCGCCTTATGCATCGTTGCTTGTTGGCTATGGTTCGGCAAAAGGAAATTATAAATTACGATTGCATAAAGAAGCGGTGATTCAACATGCCTTGGCAGCGTATAAGGATAAATTGCATACGCCACATGAGATATTGCAGTATGTAGGTGGCTTTGACTTGGCGGCATTGTGTGGTGCTATGATGGCCTGTGCGGTATATGACATACCTTTTTACATAGATGGATTTATTACGGCTGTAGCTTTAGCTTGCGCCATTCAACTGCAACCGAATGTACGTGACTATGCGTTGCCATCGCATCTTTCGCGAGAACCGGGTATGAGTGCTGCATTGCAGTTGTGTGGCATCGATGTATATGATGTTCCCATACAGGCGGATATGTCTTTGGGAGAAGGAACCGGTGCCGTTTTAGCCGTAACGATTATGAAATCTATGATGTATGCTGTATGGCATATGGCTACATTGGATGGTATTAATGCAGAAGCTGAACAGCGTCATATGCAAAGGAGATAATACGATGAATGAGGAGATTCGTGAACAGGCAAATCAGATATTTAAACGGTTGGGCCTTAGTGAAGAAGAAGCAATAGAGATGTTTTTTAAACGTACGATTGCCGCAGGACGTATGCCCTTTGCTGCTGCGTCAGAAACAAAAAAGACGGCGATTAAAAAGAAACGAATGAATGAACGATTTGCGGAATGGGATGCCTTTTGATTTGATACATTCCTCGTCATAGGATGATAAAAAAGACTCTCAACATATCATATATATCGGTTCTAAGCACTTCGGAAAAGGTATATATATTGTGATGTTGGGAGTCTTTTTTGTTGCGCTTATGCATCTAACCAGTTAGAGGCATAGGGTATATGTTTTTTTTATGTTAGTAATCGTATCTGCCGGGACATCCAGCGGAGTCTGCATGAGCGATTCAATTTTATCAGGGGCGACGACCCATCGATTAAATGCTAAATCCTGTACATGTTGTCCCATATAGAAAGCGACAGCGTTTGCGGCTTGGCTATATGACAGACTTTGTATAACGTAGCGGAAGTTTGTTCGCGGGACGGCTTTCATAGGCTGCTTCCATACTTCTTCAATTTCCAGCGTATAGTCACATTCGTGATATCCGTTGGATACGGCTTCGCGACCGATATCTTCCGTGTTTTTTTGTCCCATATCAAGAAGTAGATAGTCATAAAGGAGTGTATGTTCCCATTTATTTTTTTGGATGTCCCGTTCAGGTAAAATACTGCAGGGATCTTCCGTATATAAATGCAGTAAATCAAGCAGAAATGCCAGACGATGTCGTTTAAATGTAAAATCAGTTGCGTTGAGAAATATCGTACGCATCGTGATATATTGTTCGGTTTCTTTTTTGAAATCAGCGTCAAAATAACTCAACGGTGTTTCATCTTTGATATATTGAAATAATTTTTTTTCTAAATCGACCAACCGATGCAGTGCATTTGTACGTACCGCAGCAGGAGCTAATGGATCTAGCCGCTGACGGTTTAATCTGTCCAGATAGTTGAGCCCGGCAGTTTCTACAGCGAGTGCACTGAACGGACCGTTGTCTTTTTGATGGGAAAATAATTCTGCTTTATCCGCTTGGGATAATTGATGTGTCATGACGAATCATGCTCCTCTTATGATATATAAACTTATAAACGGGATGATGTTTGTATGTTTTTAAAATATTCTTTAAACGATTGTACCCATGTGCGGGCCGGATGGGATAAAAATCCTTTACTTTTCCACAGCATAGCCAGTGTCCAATGAATCGTCGGTTCTACTAAAGGAATATGAACTGCCTTTCCTTCAGGGATTCGGTTGCAGACGCTTTTTGGTAGTAAGGCAATACCCAAATGGGAATGTACCATAGCGACCATAAGGTCCCAGTTGCTACTTTCGCAAACTATTCTGGGATGGGCCATGATTTCTTGATAAAATGAACGAATATATGTATGCAGTGTAAAGGATTTGGCATAATATATTAAAGGTTCCTCTTTGATTTCTTCAAGAGTCAACGCCGTCCGTTGTGCTAATGGATGATCAGGCCACAAGACGACTTCCAGCGGTTCTTGCTTAAAAATGAAGAAATCATACGGCATTTCTGTTGTAATAGGCAAGGCAACGAAGCCGGCTTGAATCAGTCCTTCATCAATAGCGGAAACAATGTCTTGAGAACCTACTTCAGCTAGTTCAAGTTGAATATTTGGATAGGTTTGAATAAAATGACTAATAAATGGTGAAATAAAGGAAGATGCAATCATCGGCGGGACGCCGACGGTTAATTTTCCTGCATTTAACAATTGAGGAGACTCGATTTCTTCATTGATACGAGTGAAACTCTTCATCAGTTCTTCGATTTTAGGCAGTAAATAAGCACCCATTTCCGTAAGTTCAATGTTCTTTCCTTTACGGTCGAAAAGCCGTACATTCCAATGTTCTTCCAAAGCTTTAATGCCTTTACTAATAGAAGGCTGACTGATATGCAGCGCTTTAGATGCTTTCGTAAAGCTTTTTTTATGGGCTACTTCGATAAAATATGTTAATTGGAATAAATCCATAACGTTTAATCACCTCACATTAATATCATTAATAGTACCATATTTCTATACAGAATAGAATATCCTTTGTATAGATTGTATTGTTTTTTGTATATATCATCTATATTTATAAGGGCAAAACGTTGTATAATAGAAATCATAAAGGAAGAGAGGAGCAGAAGACAATGGCTGTACGTTGGATTATGCATGTCGATATGGATGCATTTTATGCGTCGATTGAACAGCGGGATAATCCGGCTTTACGGGGGATGCCGGTTATTGTAGGTGGGTTAATGAATCGCGGCGTCGTGGCAACAGCATCGTATGAGGCCAGGCGATTTGGCATCCATTCGGCAATGAGTATGAAACAAGCCCGCAGACTTTGTCCGAATGGCGTGTTCCTGCCTGTGCGAATGTCGCATTACCGCCGCATTTCCCATCAAATACGACTCATCCTTTCCCAGTATTCTCCGTTGATAGAGCCGTTGGCACTGGATGAGGCTTTTTTGGATATATCGGGGATGGAGCTGAAATACCCGAAAATTACAGATATTGCCAAAGCTGTCAAGGAAGATATTCGTCGAACGACAGGGCTTGTGGCGTCTGCAGGTATCGGTCCGAATAAGTTTTTGGCTAAATTAGCTTCGGATTTGCAAAAACCGGATGGCTTGGTATGGATTCCATACGGAAAAGAACAGGAACTATTAGCTCCCTTGCCGGTCAGTCGCCTTTGGGGGGTTGGTAAAGTGACGGAAGAAGCTTTGCAACAGGCCGGATTCCGCACCATTGGCGATATTACCAAGGCAGGCCCCCAAGCATTGCGTCCTATTGTAGGGAATCAGTCTGTACGGATTTATGAATTATCCTTGGGAAAGGATAAACGACCGTTGGAAGTAAGTCGGCGACCGCAGTCAGTAGGCAATGAACATACGTATTTGCATGATTTGCTGACAGAGGCAGAAGTAGATGAACAGTTTCGGTTGTTAGCCAATGAAGTAGCTTGGCGACTGAGACAGAATCATATTATGGGGCGGACGATTACATTAAAAATTCGTTTTGCCTCGTTTCAAACGATTACGCGGTCTTTAACACTGGATGTGGGGACGTGTTCAGAAGAACAACTATATTTTGCGGTAAAACGGTTATATAATAAGCGGGGACAGGATAATCCAATTCGTTTGTTGGGATTGACGGTTAGTCAACTGCAGCCCTGGCAGGTACAGGGTGATTTGTTTTCCGAAGATGCAGAAATGCAGGAAAAAGTAGCTGAAGCGATTGATAAACTACAACAGCGATTTGGCCGTCAGGCAATTATGAAAGGATTTTTATGGGAAATGTCCCATGAAAAGAAAAAATGAGATTTATTAGGGAATAGGAGATGTACAGCATGGCAGTTTTTAAAGTAGCAGCCCATACGGGTGCAAATACGAATGGATATATTGCATACAATACAGAATCGAAAGAATTGCAGGTATGCCTGCATGATGATGCAGTCAATGCTAGCGTATATAAGTACTTAACAACAGAAAGGGGGATGCATCGATTTACAGATTTATCCTATTATGAAACTGTAAGCGCTGTACCAACCAGCAGTTTAGAAACATTAAAGCTGGCATTATGTTATATTTGGCGGTTATTGGGAGTACACATTGACTGGAGCCGTCCTGTTGATGCGTGAAAAAGAGAAACAGCACGATATATCCACAGGTTATCCACATTCTTTCCATAATATAGTGGTTAGAATGTGGATGTTTTTTACAAATGGCGTAAATACGCCATGAAATGAGGTGTATAATTTTAGATAAAATTTTATAAAAATGTGGATAACTTGTTATTGTAAAAAATAACATACTTAATTATAGTAAGATAAACAGCGTAGTTATGCGAATTATTGGCTAAGCAAAAAGTATACACATAATGTGTATAAGTAAATCAAAAAAGTGGACAACTAAAAACGACAAGTTATCCACATTTTACAGCTGTATCAATATATACAAGTATATATAAGAAATAAACTCATAAATCAGTGTATTTTCAAAGATTAAAATAAAATTATCCACAAACATGTTTTTTTACATATAATATATACAGTATGCTATACAGGAGGAACGTATATGAAAGCAATTATTGATGGGTTATTGGTATTACCACACGAAATTGTCACAGGAAAAGTATTAATGTATGAAAACGATATTTGGAAAATTGTCCCTCGTAAAGAATTTCGGGCAGGTATGTGTACAGATTTAGTCGATGCTAACGGAGGATTTGTTGTCCCAGGGTTTATTAACGAACACATTCATGGTTGTGCAGGTGCAGATACGATGGATGATGACGATGAAGCATTGCAAACAATACAAAAAATGCTGCCCCAGACAGGCGTAACATCTTTTTTGCCAACGACGATGACAATGAAACAAGAATGCATTGAACGGGCATTGCAGCGAATCCGCCGTGCCAAAAATAATCAAGGCGCACAGATTTTAGGTGCCCATTTAGAAGGGCCTTTTATTAGTTCGAACTATAAAGGCTCCCAAGCAGAAGAATATATTATGGCACCGGATTTTTCTTGGATAGAACCGTATGCGGATATCGTAAAAATTATTACGCTGGCACCGGAAACGTTAAAAAATAAACAATTTCTCAAAGAATGTGCAGACCATGGGATACTTGTTTCATTGGGACATAGCGGCGCGACCTATGAAGAAGCGATGGACGTTATGGAAACATGTGATATTTGTCATGTTACGCATTTGTATAATGCCATGACACCATTGCATCATCGTAAGCCGGGACTTGTGGGGGCGGCTCTGTTAGCAAAACAGGCACATTGTGAACTCATTTGCGATAACTTGCATGTCCATCCGGCAGCGCAAAAAATGGCTTATCAAATGAAAGGGCGGGATGGTATTATTTTGATTACCGATTCTTTGCGGGCTTGCCTGATGCCGGATGGAGAATCTGAATTAGGCGGACAAAAAGTCTTTGTTCACCATGGACAGGCGCGCCTGGCAGACGGAACACTGGCAGGAAGTACGGCGGCGATGAATCAGGTTGTATTGAACTTTTTGGTGAATACGGGGGCCTCTCTTCCTGATGTGATTGCCATGGCGACAAGGAATCCGGCAAAAGATTTAGGCGTATATGACCGAATTGGATCGCTAGAAGAAGGCAAACAAGCCGATATGGTTATTTTGGACAGCAACGATTTTCATGTAAAGCAAACGATAATTGCCGGAGAGTTGGTATATGATGAAATCGCAAATCATTAAAAAAGGACTGCGTTGGGGCATTCGTATTGGTTGTGTTGCTGCCGTATTTGTGTATGCCTTTTTCTTTTATGGTCACGACGATCAAAAAGAAGCAGCAAAACCATCGCATGAACTTAGTATAGAAGAAAAGTCAGAAAAGATTGCGGCTGCCATGTCACCAGAAGATAAAGTAGGCCAGCTTCTGATGGCAGGCATTCTGAAGCCAACATTGGATGCAGATGCGGGCAAGCAAATTCAAGACTGTCATATTGGCAATATTATTCTTTTTGATCGGAATATGGAATCGCAACAGCAAGTTAGTCAGCTGACAAATAAATTACGGAGTCAGATTACGACTCAAAGTCATATTGCGCCATTTATTGCGTTAGATCAAGAAGGCGGACAAGTACTGCGTATGCGTCAAGATTTTCCAGCTGTGCCGAGTGAAACACAGATTGGAAAAAGCGGCCAGCCCGAAGAAGCAAAAAAATGGGCGAGCATCACCGGAAAAACGCTGCAGCAAATGGGCATTAATGTTAACTTTGCGCCTGTAGTGGATCTTGGTTCTAAGGCAGAACGGTCGTATAGTATGGATCCGGATGTCGTTACGAACTTTGCAGTTCAAGCATGTCAAGGATATGCCGATGCAGGTATTTGGTGTGCTCTAAAGCATTTTCCAGGGATTGGAAAAGTAAAAACAGATCCTCATGTAGATGGCGATCAAGTACAGGTATCGCGAGAAGAATTAGAACAACAGGACCTCAAGCCTTTTCGAGATATTTTACAGCAAGTATCCCAAGATGCTGTATTTGTCATGGTGTCTAATGTAAACTTTCCGGCACTGGATGCGCAGTACCCCGCATGTGTATCCAATAAAATTATGACAGATTTACTGCGGCATACGTATCAATACCAAGGCTTGATTGTATCTGATGATATGGAAATGGGGGCCATGGCTAAGCATTATGCGTTTTCTGACATGGGTGTCATGGCGATCAAAGCCGGCGCCGATATGGTATTAGTTTGTCATGATTATGGACATGAACGGGAAACGTATGAAGGGTTGCTCAACGCATACCGTAACGATGATGCCTTTCGGCAACTTGTCGATGAAAGGGTACAACGAATTATCCGTATAAAACTGGCGAAAGGTACAGAAATGTTGCTGTAATCATCGTTAGATGGCATCTATATGAAGCGTATAAATAAATGATATATTCTCTATGCGATACTCGTTTAGAAAGTTGTTATGGAATGATTGACTTTAGTGGGAAATCATGTAGAATTATCCATGATAACTAGAAATTTGATATGATAAGGGGGAAAACAGCTATGGATTTATTGGTATACAGTGTCGTATTATGTGTAGTCTTTGTCGTTGCCGGTAGTGGACTCGTGAAAACGGCCGAATCATTTTTGAATACTCGAGCTGTAGAAGCCGGACATGTAGAAATTTCTCAACGGTATCGCTAAAAGATAATAAAAAATAAATCGTATCCTTGTTTTAGGGGATACGATTTTTGTTTTAACCATTGGGAGGATGCTATCATGGAGATTAGTCTTATTTTGCTGAAAGAAATTATTAAATTATTTCTTATTATGTTAATGGGATTTGCCTTAATTCGCACAGGCAAACTCAAGACTGCAGACGGCAAAGCGTTGTCGGTACTACTGGTATATTTAATTTTGCCTTGCGTTATTATTCATTCCTTTCAAATTGATGCAGCCGATGAAATAAAAAAGGGGTTATTATTTGCTTTTGGTGCTTCTGTTGCCACACATATTATTTTTATTGTTGTTACGGCATTCTTACGTCCGATATTACGATTAAAGGCAATTGAACAAGCGTCATTGATTTATACGAATGCCGGCATTTTGGTATTTCCTCTTATTACTGCGTTATTAGGGCCTCAATACGTTGTATATCCGTGCACCTATATGGCGGTACAGCTTATCTTATTGTGGACCCATGGTTGTTATTTACTTTGTGGCAGTGGTGAAGTACATTTGCGGACTATCGTCTCTAATATTAATGTTGTTTCTATTATCATTGGTGCCGTATTATTTTTATTACAGCTTAAATTACCAGTTCTGGTAGATCAGACGATGAATACTGTTGGCTCTACTATTGGGCCTATCGGTATGCTGATTACGGGTATGGCCATTGCTGATTGTGATTTAAAAGAAATTTTCTTTAAAATTCGCAACTATATGCCCGTGCTCATTCGTCTTATTGCCTATCCGATTATGTTGATAGCTATTTTTGCTATATTGCATATTAGCAGCTATGTCGTAGATGGTAAAAATATTTTATTGACGATTTTTATTGCTTCGATTACACCTACTGCAGCGATTGTTACGTCGATGGCCGAATTATATGACCAAGATCCATCATACTCGGCGGAACTATGCGTGCTGTCGACTATTTTATCCATTATTACGATGCCGATTTTGGTATTTGGATACAATTATTTTGTCTAAACGTCTTTCCTAAAGAAACGTAAAATGCCTTATCCTGTGCGCATGCAAAGCATGATGCGGGATAAGGCATTTTTATACGTGTTTATATGTGTTTATTCGTGCTGATGTTCTAATTTGCGTTGGTTACGTGCGGCAATGCTGATAGCCAGGACAATGAGAGCTGCTAGGATAAATATGTATTTGATACCCAAAAAAGTGGCAATGACACCGCCTAACAATGGCCCGGTCATAGAACCGATTTGCTGGGCTGAGAAGAGAAGCCCAAAAACATGTCCTTTCGTATGGGAATCGGTATTTTCAGCCAAAATGGCATTAATAGAAGGGTAAATGCCAGAAAAAAACAGACCGACAGCAAACTGGCTTGCTGCAAATAATACTAAATTATTCGGCAGAGCTTGAAGGAAAAAGCAGATACTCGTAGCTGTAAGAGCATAAATTAATGCCGTATGAAAACCGTGATGCTGACCAAATCTCCCCCAGAGCGGAGCGGAAATGGCACTGGCAAAACCGCCTAATGAAAAGACTAATCCAGAAATAAAAATTAAATTATCCATTTGACCGGCTAATTCTGATACATATGTTGTCAGTACCGGCTGGATGATAAGAATAACAAACTGTACGAATACAGCGTAAATCAGCATATTACGGATCAGTGGATTTTTCCAAAGGTGATATTGCGGCTTGGAAGCAGTTGCATCTTTTTTTGGTTGCAAATCCGTATCCGGCGGTTCTTTAATAAAGAATACTAAGACGAGAAAATTAAGAAATAAGGCACCGGCCGCTAAGAAAAAGGACATGCGCATGCCAAAGAGTTCTGCTAAAATACCGCCAAACAATGGACCAATAACGCCGCCGGCTGTTAAAGCACCTTGCATGACGCCCAAACAAACGCCTAATTTTTTAGGCGGAGCATAGGTGGTCATAATGGCAAGTTCCATTGGCCAAAGGCCGGCAGAAAATCCCTGAAACATACGCATAAATGTTAATTGTAATGGTGATGTGACGATACCGCCGAGAAAGTAGCTAATAGAGAGTAACAGACTGGCTCGAATGGCCATCATTCGTTTCCCTTTTTTATCGGCCATTCTTCCCCAAATTGGAGCCATAATAGCACTAATGGCAAAAGAGGAAGAAAAAACGATACCAGACCAAATATTGACGGATGCGGGGTCAACGCCTAGTTCATGCGTCAAATACATGGGTAGAAAAGGAACCAGCATGGTATAGCTGGCAGACATGAACACAACATTGCATGTTAATATAGCCAAACAAAATTTCCAGTTCATGAAAAAACCTCTTTTCCATTTTGATTTTTATCTATACCATAGTATCATATTTTTGATAGCTATGTGTGTAAAACGGATTTATTATACAAGATTGTCTGCAAATGTCAATGGCTAAGTTTCTTGGACAATCACCTTGATGAATGGAGGAGAGATTTATATAATGAAGGTGTTGTTTGAACGTTATGGAGGAGTAAATGTATGATTATGTATCTATGCAAACGGCTGGCAGGTACAGTCGTAGTTCTTTGGATTATTATTACCATTACTTTTGGTTTGATGCATGCCATCCCTGGCGGGCCGTTTACACAAGAAAAAAAATTACCACCTGCTGTCATGGCTACGGTTGAAGAACGGTATCATTTAAATGATTCATTATGGGATCAATATGTTGATTACGTTCGTCATGCAGCTGTCTTGGATTTAGGCCCGTCGTATAAGTATCCCGGAAAAACGGTCAATGATATTATTGCCGAAACATTTCCCATATCAGCCGAATTGGGATTGATTAGTTTGTTCTTGGCGGTAGGAATGGGAATAGTATGCGGCATGATAGCAGCATGGTATAAAAACCATTGGATTGATTATCTATTGATGATCGGTGCGACATTAGGCGTATCTGTGCCTAGTTTTATTCTTGCTGCTGTATTGATTCAGCTCTTTGCGTTTACTTGGCCCGTATTGCCGGCAGCGATGTGGAAAGGACCGTCCTATGTTGTATTACCGGCTTTGGCTTTGGCTGCCCACCCAACGGCATTTATTATGCGCTTGACTCGTTCCAGTATTTTAGATGCCTTGGGACAGGATTATATCCGAACGGCCCGCGCTCGCGGCATCAGTACAAGACGACTGCTTTGTCATCATGCACTGCGCAATGCCCTGCTTCCGGTAGTAAGTTATATTGGTCCGTTGGCAGCCGCTCTTTTGACGGGAAGTTTTATTGTCGAATCTATTTTTGCCATTCCTGGATTAGGCCGTCATTTTGTAACGAGTATTTATAATCGCGATTACACGGTTATTTTGGGAATTACAATTTTTTATAGTTTTCTTATTATGATGATGAATTTGCTGATAGATTTAATATATCCGCTATTAGATCCGCGAATTGCCTTGAAATCAGGAAGGGAGGAATAAATGATGAATGACCGTGATTTTCAACCGATTCAACCGGAAGAACGGATAGAGCCATATATTCCTCCTCAAAAACTGCGGGAACGAGGCTGGAAGCAAATGAAAAAAAATCGCTTAGCCCTTTGGGGAATGGCGATTGTCTGCGTTATGACCGTATTCGCTATCGTTGGTCCTATGATAGCTCCTTATGATTATGCCGAACAGGATTTTTCCATGGCCAATGCCTGGCCTTCTGCTGCCCATTGGTTTGGTACGGATTCATTGGGGCGAGATTTATTTGTTCGCGTGTTGTATGGTGCCCGCATTTCTCTTTCTATTGGATTGGTTGCCAGTTTGATTAATGTATGCATCGGCATTGTATACGGCGGTATTGCTGGTTTGGTTGGCGGTCGTATTGATCGCATGATGATGCATATTGTAGATGTTTTATATTCCATTCCCATGTTATTATACGTTATTTTACTGATGGTTGTATTTAAACCGGGTTTATTGAACATATACTTGGCTTTGGGAATAGCGTATTGGCTGAATATGGCACGGATTGTCCGCGGCCAGATTTTGAGTTTAAAAAAACAGGAATATGTATTGGCCGCAAAAGCTTGCGGAACGTCTACGTGGCATATATTATGCCGCCATATGATTCCCAACTGTGTGGGCCCCATTATTGTAACACTGACATTATCGATTCCCGATGCTATTTTTACGGAAGCCTTTCTCAGTTTTATTGGCCTGGGTGTATCGGCACCGATGGCCAGCTGGGGGGTATTGGCCTCAGAAGGTATTACCAGTATCCGCTCATTTCCCTTTCAGCTTGTTTTTCCGGCAATCGCATTGAGTTTGACCATGCTGGGATTTATGTTTTTAGGTGACGGACTGCGGGATGCCTTAGATCCGCAAAGTCAAAAAGGAGACAGCTGATGACACCATTATTGAAGATTTCTGATTTATCCGTATCATTTCAGACGTATCGCGGCGTATTGGAAGCATTGCACCATGTATCGCTCTATGTGCAAGCCGGAGAGACTGTAGGTATTGTCGGCGAGTCGGGATGCGGCAAATCCGTGACATCCCAGGCAGTGATGAAACTATTGCCGGAGGAAACAACGAGGTATACGAGTGGCAGTATTGAATGGATGGGAAATGATATATTGCCCCTTTCGGAATCAAAAATCAATAGGATGCGCGGCCGCGATATGGCTATGATTTTTCAAGATCCCATGACGGCTCTCAATCCGGTGCTTACCATTGGCGATCAGGTTATGGAAGT
>CALBLM010000141.1 GCA_937895695.1 uncultured Megasphaera sp. | reverse complement strand
GTAGCGGGCCCAACGCCAGTGTTCCGGTGTATTATCGGAAAAAAGATTATGGGCAATGATTTCGGCTTCATAGTTGGCTTTATGACGAAATGGGGCTTTTCCGTTGACATCCCCCAATGCCCAAATGCCTTTGGCACTGGTTTCGAGAAATTCATTGGTTAAAATATAGCCGCGGGAATCTGTTTGTATCTCCGTATGTTCCAACTGCAGTACATCCGTCATAGGGCGAATCCCTGGTGCAACTAATAGTTCTTCCGCGTGTACTGTCAACGTTTCTCCTGTTGTGCGGTTTTGGCACGTGAGCCATTTTTTTCCGTGTTCCTTGTGTACCGACATCGTGTCTTGATTGAGGTGAACTGTTATGCCGGCGTGTTGGAATTGCCGTAGCAGAAAGGCAGATATATCGGTATCTTCTTTAGGCAGTAAGCGGACATTATGCTGTATGAGCGTTACCTTTGTACCGGCCGTGCTGAATACATGAGCAAATTCGCAGCCAATAGGGCCACCGCCAATAATGATTAGGCTTTTATATGGTTCTTTGGGATAGGCATTACCAAATAATGTCTCTGATGTAATATATCCGGCATCTTCCAGTCCGGGAATAGCGGGAATGGCCGTACGCGCACCGACGCCGATAAAAATCTTTTCGCCTTGCAACGTTTGCGTTTTCCCGTTATGTAGTGTAACCGTTAATTCCTTGGGACCCTTAAAGGCAGCGGTGCCTTCGTATATATCGACATTGGGAAATTGACTATAATAGGTCTTAATACCTGCATTTTCATGTACTTTTTTCCACAGACGTTGGGACATGACGTGCCAATCAAGCTGTACCTGACTTGCGGTGACGCCGATACGCTGATTGTGGAATATATCTCGAACGGCATTGGCTGCCGTGACCATTACTTTCGTAGGAATACAGCCGCGATTCAAACAAGTTCCGCCAAAGGGACCCCGTTCAATGATGGCAACGTGTAATCCTTGACGCAATGCGGCATCGGCAATAATATTGGCTGAACCGGTACCGATAATAATAACATCATACTGTTTCATACTGTCTAAACACCCCCATAAAGTATATTGATTTTGTACACATTAAGTATACAAAAAGATGGAATATTTGGCAAGAAGATAAAAAGATGTATACTCTTGATTATGGTTTGACTTTTTTACGAATCGTGTTACCATAACAATATCATTAGAAAAACCATAAAGAATAGAGGAGTGGTTTGTCATGGAAATGAAAGAATTAGTAACCAAATATCGTGATTATGTGCGGGATATACGCCGTGAATTTCACCAATGTCCGGAATTGAGTATGAAAGAAGTGGAAACGACAAAACGCATTGCCAAGAAATTGGATGAAATGGGCATTCCCTATGAAATAGATACAGAAAAAAATACAGGCTTAGTCGGTATTATCAAAGGCGCCCATGATGGCAAGGCCGTAGCATTGCGCGCTGATATTGATGCCCTGCCTGTTACCGAAGCGACAGGCCTTCCCTTTGCGTCTAAAAACGTGGGTACCATGCATGCCTGCGGTCATGATAATCATATGGCGATGCTGTTGGGTGCCGCTAAAATGCTGCTGGATATGAAAGATGAAATATATGGTACAGTATATCTCGTATTCCAACCGGCCGAAGAAACGGGAGAAGGCGCACCGTATATGATGCGGTTTGGAGATTGGTTCTCCAAAGTCGGCGCTATTTTTGGCGGTCATATTTGGGCCGATTCCCCTGCCGGAACTATTAGTGCCCGTTCTGGTGCGTTTATGGCAGCGACGGATAAATTTACGATTAAAATTCATGGCAAACAGTCTCATGCGTCCCAACCACAGGCTGGCGTCGATGCTGTCGTTGTTGGCTCAGCTATGGTTATGAATTTGCAGACTCTCGTATCTCGGCAGTTTGGTGCCGTCGATCCCGTGGTTGTGACGGTAGGTACCTTTAGAGGTGGCGACCGTTGGAATATCGTTGGTGGCGAAGCCTATTTGGATGGAACGACACGATATTTCAGTAAACACATTGGCAAAGAATTAAAAGAAAAAATGGAACGTATCGTTAAATCGACGGCCGAAGCCTATGGGGCAACGGCAGAATTGGAATATACCTATATTGTACCGCCGACAGTTAATGATGCGGCCTGCACGGATATCGTCAAACAGGCTGTTATCGAAGTATTGGGAAAAGACGCGTTGTATGACCATGATTTGGTTATGGGCGGTGAAGACTTTTCGTTTTACCAAGAAAAGAAACCGGGCAGCTTTATGCTCGTAGGTACGTATAACCCCGAATGCAATGCCGTATATCCCAATCACAGCAATTATTTCACATCCGATGAATCCATTCTTTCCGGTGGTGCCGGCGTCTATGCCCAGACAGCGATTGATTGGCTGAAAGCAAACAAATAATGTAATATAACGTAATGAGTTCTCAAACCAACGGGTTTGGGAACTTTTTTATTTTTCTTTATTTATAATTTATATATGAAAGCATGAATATATATTGACAAAATAAATAAAAGAATCGTACAATAAAAAACATATATATTATAAAGTATATATGTATGAAGAAAGAGGTAGAGTAAAGGGGAGAATGTGTCATGAATCAAAAAAAGATATGTATGTTGGCAACTATCGTGACGATGGGAACAATGGGAGCATTTGCTGCCAATCCTTTTGTCGATGTACCAACAGATAGTTGGGCCTATCAGTCAGTAGTGACCTTGGCAGATGCCGGTGTCATTCAAGGTGTAGACGGACAGTATTTTCAAGGGGGACGAAATATTACCCGCTATGAAGCAGCAGAAATGACAGCTAAAGCGATGGCACACATGGATAAAGCGTCGGTAGAACAACGTGCCTTGATCAATCGCTTGGCCGATGAATATGCCGATGAATTGCAATCACTTGGCGTTCGCGTTACGGCGTTGGAAAATAAGGTGGGAAATGTCAAATTCAGTGGTGATGCTCGTGTACGTTTCCGCAGCCAAAGTCAGGGACGAAATGGAAATTCTTTGGGAAAGAAAAATGACAACTCTTGGGATTATCATGTGAATCTCAATGCCAATGCCCAAGTCAATGACCATGTCCAGGTGCATTATCAGCTGACGACAGATGAACAGGGATTTGCTGACAATACGGCAGCTCAAGAAAAGAAGAGCAATCCCTTTACGCGATTGGCAAATGTAGAATACACATCGAATCATTGGACGACGACCGTAGGCCGTTATACCTATAAAATGGGTGGCGGTATGGGATTGCAGTACAGTCATGCCTTTGACGGTGCGCAGGCTTCGTATCGCAGCGGGAATTGGAAACTGACCAGTGGCTATGGTAAATTCAAAAAAGACAGTGATTTTACGTTTTCCAATATTCTCG
>CALBLM010000140.1 GCA_937895695.1 uncultured Megasphaera sp. | reverse complement strand
TGAATGTTGGTAGGAGCATGCTGCAAACGTACCCGTGGGTTATTTTTGCACCGGGAGCCGCTATTTTTTTGTCTGTAGCTATCTTTAATGTATTAGGAGATTCGCTACGTGATTATTGGGATATACGAAAGAAGGGAAGTAGATGAAGCATGTCAGACGATGGGGAATGTATATTAGTTTGTTCATGCTGCTTGTATTGAGCATATTGCTGTGCGGTTGCGGTCATAGTCAGCAAACACATGAACAAAATGGAAAAACCTTTATTTTAGGGGATACGACATTTAATGCAGAAAACAGTGAAGCCGATATTAATCCGCATCATGACTGCGGCGGTTGGGCATGTATTCGATATGGTGTTGGCGAAACGCTGTTTCGGTATACCGATACGATGCAGCTGGAACCGTGGCTAGCGCAGAGTGCAGAACAAATAGATCCATTGACGTGGAAAATTACCTTGCGCGATCATATTACGTTTACGAGTAATCGTCCTATGGATGGTGAGGCAGTGAAAGAATGTCTAGAACATTTAATTGCTGTCCATCAGCGAGCTGCCAATGATTTACATATTGCGGATATTGGCGTGTCAGGGCAGGATGTGATTATTCATACAACGGTCCCCGTTCCGGAATTACTCCATTATTTAGCCGATCCATATAGCTGCATTATTGATATGAAAGATGGTATTTCACCACAAGGGATGGTAACAGGAACTGGACCGTATATGCCTGTGTCTCTTCAAACCGGTAAAGAATTGAAATTAGTCAAAAATAAAACTTATTGGAATGGTACGCCGAAATTGGATACCATTATTGTTCGAACGATTACTGATGGAGATACCTTGACAATGGCTCTGCAAAATGGAGAAATTGATGCGGCCTATGGACTTCCCTATGCTAGTTATCCGTTGTTTAAAACAGATGCGTATACCATAAGCAGTACGCCTACAAGCCGGACTTTTTTTGCGGCCATGAATTTTACCAGTCCTATCATGCAAGATCGAGCTGTACGCAAAGCCATCGCTATGGCAATCGACAAAGAAGGATTCGTAAAAACACTGTTACAGGGACATGGGTATTCCGCTGTTGGACCGTTTCCGGATACGATGGCATATGGGAGTCAAACCGTGCAGACTGAGCCCTATGATATCGAAGGGGCAAAGCAGGTATTAGAACAAGCAGGCTGGTCCGACACAGATGGTGATGGAATCCGAGAAAAAAATGGACAAAAGCTGCGTATTCACTGGTTAACCTATCCGAGCCGGCAAGAATTACCATTATTGGCTGAATCGGCCCAGGCTTCGCTCAAAAAAATTGGCATAGATACAGAAATTACTAGTACAGCCAATCATAATGTATTGCGAAAAGATAAAACGGCGTGGGATATATATGCCAGTGCCATGGTAACAGCCCCTACAGGAGATCCGTCCTATTTCTTTACCTATTGTTGTTTAGATTCATCTGCAGCCAATGTTGGCGGATATCACAGCGACCGCATCGAAGAGCAGTCTCGGCAAATGTCCCAGACCATGGACACGGCACAGAGGAATACCTTGGCAACTCAAATGAGTCAAACCATATTGGACGATTATGCCTATGTATTTTGTTCATATTTACAAATGAGCTTGATTTCCAAAGCGACCGTTACGGGTCTAACGGCTCATCCTTGTGATTTTTACGAAATTACAGTAGATTTGGATAAACAGTGAGGAAAGGACAGATCAGTGAATGGAGTCTGTATTGCAGTATCATCACGTATCGGTACAATATGATAGAGAAACGATTGTTCAGGATATATCATTCCAGGTGCATGCCGGAGAAATTGTCGGTATTATTGGTCCGTCTGGCAGCGGAAAAAGTACGCTGCTTAAAGGTGCGATGCAGTTATTAGGGCCGAAAGGAACTGTTGCACACGGAGATATACGATTGAATGGACTGTCGCTGCTGCATCTATCAGAAAAAGAAAAATTGTCTTTGTATGGCACTGTCATCGCGATGATTTTTCAAGATGCTAGTACAACGTTTGCACCGATGCGGACGATTGGCAGCCAAATACAGGAAACTTTAGCAGTACATCGAGGGATGAACAAAACAGAAGCGAAACGCAGGGTGCTGGATTTGTTTCAACATGTTTCTATGCCGGATGGCGAACGGGTTTGGAATAGTTATCCTTGTATGTTGTCTGGTGGCATGCTACAGCGCGCGGTGATTGTCTTAGCGATGGCATTAAAACCCAAGGTGTTGCTAGCGGATGAACCGACTAGTGCATTGGACGTTTGCGCACAACGTGATGTACTAGAGACATTGCGTTGGGCACAGCAGGAACTGGGGACGGCCATTGTATTAGTAACTCATGATATGGCGGTTATACAGGCGTTGGCAGATACGGTTCTCGTGCTGCATCAAGGACGATGTATTGAACAAGGAACAGTACAGCAAATCATGAAACAGCCGCAACAGACGTATACGAAAGCATTCATACAGGCCATGCCGACATGGAGGAGATACAGATGAAACCATTAATGGAGGTACGGCAGGGGACGAAAACCATCATACAGCCTGATGGTTTGCTAAAACATATAATACAGGATGTGTCATTTCGCTTGTACCCAAACGAAATCGTAGGTATTGCCGGTCATTCAGGTGCAGGGAAGAGTACATTAGCCCGCACTATGATTCGCTTGACAGATCTGACAGAGGGTACTCTTTGGTTTCGGGAGCAAAATATAACGCAGCTTCGGGGAAAGGCGTTGCGCCCATTCTATGAACATGTACAAATGGTATTTCAGACACCGCAGGAATCGTTTGATCCTCATCATACCTTAGGATATAGTATGGCTGAAAGGTTACAGAATCAGGGAATGGAAGAAAAAGAGCGGAAACAACGTGTAGCACAGATGTTGGAACAATGCGGATTAGATAGAACAATCGCTGTTCGATATCCCCATGAAGTCAGTGGTGGTCAGTGCCAGCGGGCAGCGATTGCGAGAGCCTTGATGGGTTCGCCGGATTTGTTACTTTGTGATGAAATAACGAGTGCACTGGATACGATTACACAGCAGCAAATCATAACGTTGCTGCGGCAATGCAATATGCAAAGAGGCATGGCCTGTGTATTTATTTGCCATAATTTGGCATTGGCCCAGCAGTTCTGTCAACGTCTTTTGATTATGCACGAAGGACGGATTGTCGAAGATGGCAAGACGGCAGATGTATTACGCCATCCGAAAAGTGACTATACCAAGGAGCTCATCGAAGCGGTGTTATAAACATGACAGGACAGCTTGTTTTATATAGCAATACCCCCCAATACAAAATATATCGTATTGGGGGATATTGCTATACTATTATTTTTTATTTTTTTAAATTGGGGGAACAATCGACG
>CALBLM010000139.1 GCA_937895695.1 uncultured Megasphaera sp. | reverse complement strand
CAAACTGCAACACACTGTTAGGAATTTTATACGGTCCATGATTCGACGTCGTATATACAAAATGGAACGTAGGTACATCAATCTGCTTCATAAGCTGCGCTGCTTTTTCCAAAAAGACATGATCGTATACACCGACCCATGTCCGCGGTGCGTCAGGGCCGCAAAATGCTGTAGCACTTTCTACACGGTCAAATCCCTGGGCTTTGCCAAAATGATTAAAATTCCCATTGGCCGCATTACCGCCATACCAATATATCGTCTGGTAGCCCAATCGTTTCATTTGCCAAGCCAATGCCGTCGGCACAGTACCATGCCAAAAGGCTTCGTTTTCATTGAGTTCTAATTGAGCATCATACATGCCTGTCATCAAAGAGACAATCGATGGTCTAGAAATATTACCGGCCGGCAAGAAATTATTCAAGTATGCCGTATGTTCGTCTTGTGCCAATGCCCGACTGCCATCCAAAGCATGAACGACAGCATACATCGGATCCATCGCCCATTGCGGTACACTTTCGCCGACAATCATAAAAATATGTTTAGGCTTATCAATAACAGGTCCTTTCGCTGTACGGCGAAAGGCATGTAATGGATTTTGAAGAGATTGCCAAGACGCTTTTGCCTCTTCTGGCATAACATGCGTAATACCTTCTTCCAATTCTTCCTCACTTTTTTGCATTTCTTCAGCAATGGGCCGACGATGAACCCATTTCAAGGCAACCAAATCATCGACACAAGCTCTTGCCAAAAAGGCATCTTCTTTGACCATGGTGGGAATCGTGTCCCATTCCGGCTTATTGCGATGATTTAAGGTTCCACCAAAGCGAACCCAATAAAATCCAACAATACTGCCGATGAATATAAAAGCATTAAAGGCATATTGAATGGCTGTCGAATCCCATATCGGATAGGTAAAAGACGGAAGTTGCTGAATACCCCAACATACACCAGCCATAACAGGAATAAAGGGAAGATATCCCAACAAAACAGCCAATCCATGATCTTGATGGAAAAAGACATCAACTAAATTGTTTTTTTCTGCATGTTTTCCCATATGGACGAGATAATTATAGGTATCATGGAAATGCCGATAAAAAATGATTTTTCCCATAAAGGCACTGTATAAAATGACAGCATAGACAGTGCCGATAATCACACGTATCGTATCTCCATATATGACAAAGTCAGGAAAAAACATCGCCGGCAGCGATACCACAATCAGCGGGATAAGAAACAAATAGGCATTAAAATCCATGCCCCACCAAAAGCCAAAATGAAAACATTCAAAAATGACTCGCCCCTTGCCTTTAAACGAATCCGGATGATATGCTAAAATAAAGGCTAACCGAAATACGGCACTTAGTATAGGAAACACAAGAAAAAGCTTGATATCTTGCTGCATAGACATAAAAAACTGTTCAAACACTATCGTCACTCCTTCATAACATAGTATATATTAATATATTATAGTGTCTGTGTTTTATGTTTTGCAAGCTCTTATATCATTCAGGAGCATACATTCTTTCTTTTCACAGACCTGAAAAACATGAATACGTATCGGTCAAAATGAAAGGGGAAACATAGCATCTATAATTTTACTTTTCACAGTATCTTGCAGATATACGGGATTTAAACTACGTTTTGTATATGCTAAATAGGTATCTTTCGTTTTTTGTATCAGTAAGTCCGTAAAATAAAGTGTAATCTTTCTTCCCAGTCGTATGAGTTGCATAATCTTTTCCATTTCACAACCAAAAGTAGCACCATCAGCAATCACTAAAATTTTTTGCTGACGATGCGTCTGTAAAAATCCGAATATAGTTGATTTTCCCTGTGCACTCATACATTGTACTTGGTTACCATATATGCTGCTAAAAAATTCAAATCCAGAATTAGAATCTTCAGCTAATACAATATCTTCTTTGTCAAATTTAGTACTCACTGTTTTCCCGTATAAATGATAAAATTCATTATAAACCTGCTTCAATCCTCGATATTTATTGGACGTTCTAATTCCATAAATTTCTTTCACACTATAAGGAAGATTCGGTAAATCATCTCGAGTAACAATGACAAAGTAATTATCAGATTCTTTGACCTGTACTGCAAAATCTTCAGATTTAACAAAACGATTACATTCGTCAATAAAAACGATACTATGGTGAATATATTGCAAATTCTCTTGCCAGCGCCGTCCACCAATCACAACACAAGGTACTTCACTTTTTACTAAAACGCCACTGCTATCACCATCCGCATTGTATGCTGCCAATAGCTCCAATAACGTCGTCTTACCCGTCGCACTATCTCCCCGTATAATAGTAATGTTTCTAGAAATAACAAATTCATAGCGAAGTCTGTTATTTTGAACCAAAACAGTGTACTTTCCCTTCATCTTCTACCTCACAAAAAACGATATGCTTCATTAAGCCATTCTTCCTGATTATGGACAATCACGCCATTGTTCATAATCCGTATCATATATTCACCATCGCCAAAATTCATGCTATGATGTAAGCTAATCGTTAATTGCTTGGTTTTGGCAATTTCTAAAATCCATTTAGCACACTTTCTATTACCATGTTAAAAGCATGGTACACCTAGTTATATCAAAAATTATGTTATTATATTTTCATTATCCTCAGAAGCAAAGGCAATGCCTAAGCAAAAAGACAATAGTTGCATGTTCCCCTTATTGGTAATTCCTGAGTCTACCAATCCATGAACAGTAATCGCGATAAAAGACCACAAGGCTGCCTGATAATATACATTATCAGGATGTTTTATACTCTTTCTGAGTAACAGCACTAGTAATCCTACGGTAAAGATACCATATCCCAAGCCGCCAATCACACCGGTAGTCGAAAAGAAAAAGGCAATGTTGTTATGCGGCATCGGTAAGTTCGGTTCTTTTGCCATAGGAGAAATATATTGAGCTTGATACTGTTCTTTCCAATTGGAAAATCCAACGCCATATATAGGATGGTCTTTCCACATGGCATAACTAGACTCAATCAATAACATCCGTTCATTGTCATAGCTCCGATGAAATGTGGATAATCCTAAAAAAGAAACACCGCCCACGACACCGATAAAAATCAATACACCAGCAATACATTTCCATCTAGAAAGTCCCAAATGAATCCGATTCTGATAGCGTAATAAAAAAACAACAACTCCCCCGATAACGGCTCCGGCTATACCACCTCGCGATTGGGTTGCAAGTAATACCAAGGCAGAAAGGGTGATAATACCGATAAGAATATAGCGAATATATCGTTGATTCTCTTTGCCATATGCCCAGTACAATGCGACTGCCATGGGTAATGATGTTTCCAACACGCCGGCAAACCCATTGGGATTTGTAAATGTTCCTGATATACGAGTACCTAATGGGAAGCTTATCCATTGATATACGGCACAAAGACTAAGCATGAATAGCGATAGACTGACACCATATCCCCAAGAGGTGATAGAAAAATTCTGTTTTTCTGACACATAGACAACCCAAAAAGGAAATGTCCAATACAGATATTTTATTGTTTCATGAATAGATTTTGAATCACCTGATAAAACAGCCGAAAGAAGCAGACTGCAAAAAAAGATGACATAAAGTATTAAAAACGTTGTATCTGGCAGTATAAATTTTTTTAATCGTTTAATATATACATAAATAAGGACAATACACAAAAGCCCCACAGATATACTAATACCAGCATTTGATAACCGCGATGTCAAAAACAGCGCATATAAAAATAAAAAGAGATTTTTTATTGTCATTGCATTCATTGATAATATATACCTCTCAGTTTGTTCATAATGTTAATAGCAAGATAGATTTCACCTTAATAGAAATATAATAAATCACAGTTTCTCACCATTGATAATACATGCGATACCAATCAGCAAATTTTCCTAAACCTTCTTCGATAGTTGTATTTGGTTTAAAGTCAAAATCCTGTTGTAACTCACTAATATCAGCATACGTTTGATAAACATCTCCCGGCTGCATCGGCAAATATTCTTTTCTTGCAGTATGTCCTAGAGCTTTTTCCAAAACTTCAATAAAATGCATCAATTGCTCCGGTCTATGATTGCCAATATTATATACCTTATATCGATCACCTAGTTCATTTTGTTTAGGCGAATTGCATAACATATGCACAATACCCGTTACAATATCATATACATAGGTAAAATCTCGATACATATCACCATGATTGTAAATTTGAATTGCTTCTCCCATGCGTATTTTATTTGCAAACTTAAAATATGCCATATCTGGACG
>CALBLM010000138.1 GCA_937895695.1 uncultured Megasphaera sp. | reverse complement strand
CTAAGCCCGCTATATCAATTACTTGGCGATACATGCGCTGCTGAGACAACCGCAGCCAACATCCACCGCCAATAATAACAGAACCCTTTTTTTGATTTAATTCCCAAGCAGATTCTAAATCTTGCGCTTTGATATACTGCGCAATATGCATTATTCAGTTCCTCCCTTACGACGACTCGTAACGTTATCTAATTACATATACACTATATTGTATCAAGAGTACCCCCTGTCTTTCAAGTGGTATCTGAGAAAAGATGGCTTACATAGTATAGGTTTACCATACATATGTTACAAAAATACAAAAAAGAGAATACCCTTTTGTGTTATGCTTAGATCACCTCAATCAAAGCAACGGAAATACTTTATATTTCCCTATATTTTAACGAAATAGCGTCGAAAAGACGTCATGTTCCATGTCCGTAATGTTATACATCGTCTCTAAAACACGGAACGTTTCTTCTAAATTTCTTTTTGCTTTTTGCCATCCGCCGCCATCGGTAATCCATACAAATCTAAAATCGGGAATTTTCTCTGCTTCTTCGGCAATCATCTTATAACTTCTTGCTGTTTCGTTTAATTTATAACCACCACTTGTATAAAAATTTGTTTCAATGCCATATAATATTGATGGTGTTTTTACGACGAAATCCCATCGCTTTGTTGACGTCCCTTCTGCTGAAATCGCAGAAAGATCCATATCCCATTTACTTTCAATTTCTGTTAAATACATTTCTTTGTAATATTCAACATGGGCTTTTTTTAAGTATGATTCAACAAGATCTTCCATTTGATGGCCGCCGCGATTTTTTCGACCATTCGAATCTAATCCTACTTCAACACCTGTCACATAATCATAGAGGTTGCTGATAATATGATTACTGAGCATATCAAATAAACCTGTTTGCTGCATAAAATATGCATATTGTTCCGGGCTTTGTGTAAATTGGTTGAAATTATAATTCACAGCTCCCTTTTCATCTTGGCAATATATTTCATTTTCCCGTACTGCCAAAAGTATCGGAATAGCTTTAATACAGTCAGGGTATTTGTGAAGTATCGTATTAAAATCAGATTTAATCTGTTTAGAACCAACCAGCGAATTTAAGATATGTATTTCAATCTTCAGCTTTTCTGCATTTTCATATACTTTTTGAAAATCTGTATAATACCCATATCCATTAATAGACGGTCTAAATGTAGATAACCATGCGTCAAAATCACGTTTACTCATTCGTTTTCAATTCTTTCTTTAGATAGTTTTATATATTCCAAATTATTATCAATTCCGATATAATTGCGTTTTAAATGCTTGCACGCAACGCCTGTCGTTGAGGACCTGCAGAATGGATCCAATACGACATCCTTTTCCCGCGTAGATGCCAACAAGATTCTTTCCAACAGATATACTGGCTTTTGGGTCGGATGTTTTCCAAATATTTTTTCCATACGCGGCGTTAATGAACCCGTCCAGACATCTTTCATTTATTTACCGCCATTTAACTCTTTCATTAAGGTGTACAAGTAATCTGCACATTCGCATTCTTCAAGTATCTACCAATAGCTCGTATATTCTCTTCATTCATGGAACTGCCAGTCACTTTGTTATTATACGGAACATTAAATAATCCTTTTTTATTCACGCGATATAAGCCATTAAAGCAATGCTTATTGAGCCAAATCAAAAGAGCTGCTGTTTCTACATCCGTCGTATTGTTTTTTATTTTGTCATTATATCGTTCTCTTCGGGAATAGTACACGTCTTTATCACAAGTTATAGAATCCAGTTTTTTTATTTCATTTATAACATCTTCTGTCGCATTTTTTAATTGAAGATATAGATTAATGAGTTGTTCATTACTATCATTAATATATGCTTTTTTAGGCTGCAAATTCAAGAGCACAGCCGCTCCACCAACAAATGGTTCAAAATAACGATTGTAATAAGAAGGTATTTTTTTCATAATAGCTCCTAATAACTGCTTTTTTCCACCTGCCCATTTGACAGCTGGTGTTATTTGTATATCCATCATATGATTCAACTCCACCTTTATCTTACAGATAGTTAGGTTTACATATTCATGCCATTGAAATGATTCGTAAATCTAAAAAAATCTTTGCTTGATTAGTATAACACACTATATCCGATTTCAGCTATCTATTCTTCGTTGCCTATTATAGATAGCTAAATCATAAAAAATGTTTATATTTCATGATTTTCATTTTTTATCATTGACATTCTCCTCTACTTATAGTATACTAACCTAGTCAGCTGACATATGGAGTGATACTCAAGAGGCTGAAGAGGACGGTTTGCTAAATCGTTAGAGGTCGCAAGGCCTGCGAGAGTTCGAATCTCTCTCACTCCGCCATCTATTGGACAAAGAAACCTTGGAATATGTTCCAAGGTTTCTTTTTTTATATCTAGTTGCAAACTGTATACACTGTTTCATTTTTCCATCGTAAAAAGACTTTCGAACAACTATTGTATCGAAAGTCTTTTTTGATGTACTACCTTGTATCTTGTTAATATAATTTCCACAATGTTTTATGCGCAGCTGCCCATAAGGTCTTAAAGGATAAATACAAAATCAGGCTTGTACCAAAAATAAGGAGAAATCCTGCCAATATCTGTGTCCATAACACCGGATGGTCTACACTGTAATGTAAGACGCCATTTGTAAAGGCCATCGTAGGGAAGCTGCAGGCCCACCAGCCCATTCGAAAGGGTGAATGCCGCATGACATGTAATATTTTGATGACAATAGGCCAAAACATAAAAATACCGGCATTGATAAATAATTCTGTAAAATGATCAGGCTGATATGTTTGGGTATACGTAATATATCCCATGCCAAAGGGGGCCATCAAAATCATCAGGCTCGGCTGCACGGCATCGGCTACATGTTTGGCAAAAATACTGTGAGCAAATAATAGAGCGATAACCGGAATGCCTGTGACCAAGCCAATGGCAACACAAAATACGGATATATCATGGTATCCCGGATTTTGCAGTACATTGCCGGCAATGGGTATCGTAATCGGGCCGAGTACCGCCAACAGCCATGCCGGCGTAACAGACGTTACATTTTGATCGTTTTTCAGCCAATATTCCAATAATATCCAGCTGAAAATCATAATGACTGCTAACCCTACATACCAAAAGCAACTAGCAATGACCGTATTATACGGAGCCAATACAGCTGCCAGTAATACAGTCGAAACGTTAAAGGTGCCGAAGAAATTAATTTTCGCCGGACTGCTCCATTCTGCCCGTACAGCTGCCGCATCTCGCCGCCATTTTCGAATATATTCTACAAAGATAAGGATATAAAACAGCAATGCACAGGCACCAAAAAATTCTCCGATAATCGCCGGTGCCCCCCAAAGGTCATGGGCCATACGCCAACCAAAACACATGCCGCAATACCCCATGGAAGCTGCAAACGTCGATACAGACATAAAATGAACGAATCCAATCTCGCGAATTTTATTTCTGTTGATGGGCTTAATAATTTCTATATGCTGTGCCATGTTATGTATTCTCCCCTATTCCCTATAATCTGAATGATGTCACTCATACTATTATTATACGATAAAAAAAGAGGCGTATCTACATACAACCTCTTTGATATCAATAGAATATATCTATTGTAATGCATCTAATACATGTTGTAATCGGATTTCGTCATAAAATACTTCTTCCAAACATAAGCCTTGGGCCGGTGCTGTTGCTCCCAGTTTGGTTCTATCTTTTCCTTCCAAGATGCGTTTAAAATCTTCCACCGTAAACCGATGGAGTCCCAAATCTACCAGTCCGCCGGCAATATTTCGCACCATGTGATACAAAAAACCATCGCCAACGACATGAATGCGAATCATAGGCCCTTCTTTGTCTAAGGTAATAGCATACATGGTCTTTATGGGATTCATGGGCGTCGTATTTTGTCCTTCAAAGGCAGAAAAGTCATGGGTACCTAATAAAACGGCTGCCCCTTGTCGCATAGCCGCCAAGTCCAACGGTTTGCGGATAAACCATGCATACCGTAGTTGAAACGGATCGTGAATCCGACTGTTGACAATAGAATAACAATAATGCTTTCCCTTGTTGTCATGACGAACACTGAATCGTTCAGGCATTTCTTTGGCTGACAATACAGCGATTTCGAGCGGCAAATATCCTTTCATCGCATAGGGAATGCGTTCTGTCGGAATCGACCCTTCGCCATAAAAATTGACGACCTGCCCCCTAGCGTGTACGCCTGCATCCGTACGGGCTGCGCCATAAATCGTAATGGGACTGCGAAAAATTGCTGATAAAGCGTCTTCAATACACCGCTGAATCGAAGCGGCATTGGTCTGTCGCTGAAATCCATGAAAATCCGTTCCGTCGTAAGCGACGGTCAAACAAATATTTTTCTTCATAGTACCCACCGCATCACAGCTAATACAATAGTCACGATGAGAACTGCTACCATGGCAATGCCATCCCGATAGGTATAAGACAGTTCGTTCATCCGCGTCCGACCTTCACCGCCACGATAACAACGCGCTTCCATGGCCGTTGCCAAATCATCGGCCCGACGAAAGGCACTGACAAATAACGGCACTAACAAGGGAATCATATTTTTCCCACGCTGTATCAAACTACCGCTAGTAAAGTTGGCACCCCGAGCCGTTTGGGCTTTCATGATACGGTTTGTTTCTTCCAGTAATGTCGGAATAAACCGCAAAGCAATGGTCATCATCATAGCCAGTTCATGGGCCGGTACGCCAACTCGCTTGAACGGATTGAGCAAATGTTCTATGCCGTCCGTAAGGACAATCGGTGAAGTTGTATACGTCAGAAGAGATGAAAATACAATCAAAAAGACTAAGCGAGCCGTCATCAGACTGCCTTGGTATACCCCTTCTTTGGTAATGTGGAGTATGCCGTACTGCCACCAAATTTCTCCAGGTGTTGAAAACACATGAATTCCCATAGTAAAGATGATAATAATCCATAATGGCTTTAACGATTTTAAAATTAACTTGGCCGGCAAGCGAGAAATGATAAAGTTTAACACGACGAACGCCGTAACAATGCCATAGGTAGCAACGGAATTAGCAAAAAAGATAGCGACGATGAAAATCATCGTGGCTAAAATCTTCGCTCTTGGATCTAAATGATGTAGAAATGAATTGCCGGGAAAATATTGTCCCAGTGTAATATCAGTGAGCATCTTTCATCCCCCTTAGACAGGCATATAATGCATCAACGCTTTCATCAATCGAATGGACACGGTCATTGACAGCAAAGCCGCGCGTCTGCAAATACTGTAAAACAGCTGTTGCCGGCGGTACGGATACACCGGCCTGATGCAGTACATCCTGCTTGGTCGAAAAAATATCCAACGGTTCTCCATCTAACTGTATCTTGCCGTGAGACAAGACCAAAAGGCGGTTTGCCATTTGAGAAACATCTTCCATATTATGGGATACTAAAATAACTGTCACATCTTTTTCTTTATGCCAGCGTTGAATTTCAGAAAAAATTTCCCGTCGTCCAATCGGATCCAATCCAGCTGACGGTTCATCGAGAATCAGGTATTGGGGATGAATCGCAATGACGCCGGCAATAGCGACACGCCGCATTTGGCCGCCGCTCAATCGAAACGGTGACCGATCGGCATAGGTTTTATAATCTAGCCCCACAAAGTCCATGGCTTCCCGC
>CALBLM010000137.1 GCA_937895695.1 uncultured Megasphaera sp. | reverse complement strand
CAATTTTGCGAATCCATCCTTTTCCCAAGTCTCGTATGGTCGCTTTTTTCTGCATACTGTCTTTTTCCAAGCTGTCCTGAATTTCATTCAATTCGGCAATGGCCCGTTCAACAGTCCGTGCTTTTTTCAATACTTCTAGGGCCTCACCAATGCGATTGTGTACAACCAGCCAACGCGGTGATTCAGGCATACGCTGCATACCGATAAATAAGAAGATGGCCGGCAGCATGGCAATACTCAACATATACCGCCAAACGTGTTCATTATCTCCCATGGATATTCCCAATAGAGCATTAAACGTAAAGGCCAATAACTGCCCTGTAACAACCATCAATTCCCCTTGGTTAACCATACGGCCACGATGTTCAGACGGTGAAATTTCTGCCAAGAACACAGGAACCGTTGCCGCTGCGCCGCCAACAGCCATGCCTAAAATAAATCGACAAAGAATCATAATCGAAGCGGTTGGTGAAATGGTACATCCCAAGGCACCGAAGAAAAAGAGGACGGCCAAGGTACTTAAAGTTTTCTTACGTCCATAGGCATCGGAAAATCGTCCGCCAAATACAGAGCCAATGGCTGCACCTAACAATAAAATACTAGCTACAAGTCCTTCCGTAACGGGCGTTAAATTTAATTGATCCGGCCGTGACATATAAGGCAATGCCCCATTAATAACACCTGTATCATATCCAAACAATAAATTGCCGAAAGTCGAAACAATCATGACTTTTACAAGAAATTGATGCGGTGTCTGTGTATTCTTACTCTCTACTTGCTCCATCATAACAACTCCTTCCGCATATATCTATACCATTATTTACCTAATAATTCCCGTTCAATCCGTTCTCGTGCAGCCGGTGCTTGGACTGCCATTTTTTCAGGGAATCCGAAATAGGATACGCAGGCAATCGTATCGCCGCCTACTTTCGGTGCATTGTCTTTGAGCTGTTTTGTCGCAAAATTTGTTTCCCGCAACGTTTCGAAGATACCCTCAAAATCGACTTCGCCTTCACCCATTGCTAAATGCTGATGAATCGTCGCATCAGCACGTCCCCGTTGATTGAGGAATGGCGGGTTCAGAATGTACCGGCAGTCTAAGGTTTGATTATATGTATCGGCAAACAATACGTGTGTCAATTCATCGCCGGCATATTTCAGCATAGACCGTACATCGCCTTTGCCTTGATCATAGAAGAATCCATGCGGGCTGGAATAGACATAGCCCAAGTTTTTGCTGCGGAATGATTTGACCATATCGCAAGCTTCATTGTTGAGTTCGCAGAAATCATACGGATGAGACTGTATTTCAACGCGCAAGCCTTCTTTTTCAATAATCGGCAGTAATTCTTCCATTGAGCGGAACCACATACCATTGCAGATTTCCTGTTGATTGGGATCTCCGGAAAATTCCGTATTAATAACGGGGACGTTCATATTCACAGCAATTTCAATCATCTTTTTCCAGTTGGCTACGGCATGTTGACGTTGTTCTTCTGTCGGACCGGACCAACGATAGACACAAATAAATGAGGAAATTTCTACGCCCGTTTCTTTTAAAGCTTTGCGATATTCTGCTTCGCATTCTTCTGAAAATAAGGGATGTTTGTAAAACGGATTGATACGTGGATGCGGTGATTGTTCGATATATTTATATCCCCAATCGGCAACTTGATGTACCATGTCATTGATGCTCATTTGTTTCGCTAATACGTCTACGTCAAATGCAATTTTCATTGTGACAACTTCCTTCCTTCTTATATAGTGTTGTGATGAATACGTTCAATTTATGGTTTAATTATAGTCATATTTTGGATAATTTTCTTTCATATTACTGCTCATTTTGGGACAAAAAAAATAGTGCAAACTCAAAGTTTTGCACTATTCTGCAAATTTATCATATTGTATATGATAAATGCATATATTGTTAATTATATATTACATATCTTATCGATTCGTTTAAACTGCGATTTACCAATTTTTAATTTACGATAATTCTGTGGTGATAACCCTGCAAATTTTTTAAACTGATTATTAAAATAACTGACATTGTCAAAACCTGCGCGCAGGCTGATTGCTGTAATGGATAAATCCGTCCGAATCAATAAATTTTGTGCCAACCCAATACGCCGACGGATAATATATTGAATGGGCGCAAAGCCGGAGCGTTTTTTAAATTGATGGGCAAAACTAGACACACTCATATTTGCTCTGGCACTAAGATCTGCAATAGACAGTTCTTCCATAAAATGATGATCCATATAGTCTTTCACCTGACTTAACACGGCTTCACTCTTTGTCTGTTTCGCTTTGGGCATATACGGCACTTGATACAACAAGATATACAGAAGCGCATACAGCAAATGATAACATATTAAATCGGCATCTTGCTTTTCTTGTTCCATCTGCTGATATAAGCAAGAAAATAACGATTCAATCGATGAGGCCAGCGGACCCGTGTGAATCTGCGGTGACCATTCGGGGCGCAGTAAATGATCTGCTTCCAATCCGGGAAGAGCCAATCCCCGCAAGCCACAATTATAAAACCAAAATCCCTGTTCCGGATCAGCACATTCATCATGAACTACACCTTTATTGTAAATGACAAAATCTCCAGCTTGTACATGATATATGCCGCCATCAATACTAATATTAGCCGCCCCGCGAATGACATACTGCAGTTCTAAATGACGTTGATGTGCATGAAATGCCGACGGCAAACTGGTTTCCTCTTTATCAGCATATCCCACATAAGATAAATGAATGCCGTCATTGAGTGGAAGTGTTTTTTCTGTTGTTTTTTTACGATAAATAAGCGCCATGCCCTTCTTCCTTTCTTCCATCACGTTTCCTGTACTTTTTTATATTATACTATATTCCACAAAATAAACCAACTTTACTACTATATATACCCATTTTTACGTTAAAAAGTATACATCTACCCTAAAAATAGTTTCTATACAAAAATCACATTGTCTCCATACACGAATTCTATGTCGCTGTATATTGACAACCCATCGACAACATGATATTTTCTTTATATTCTACAAATATTGCTTTTATGTCGTAACTAGGAGGATTTGACATGACATCGTATGACGAATTAGCTTTCCAAATCATTAGTTTGGCCGGTGATGGCCGTGGTAAATTAACAGAAGCCATGAAACAAGCCCGTAAAAATAATTTTGGCAAAGCTGAAGATGCTTTAAGAGAAGCAGACAAAGTGCTTTTAAAAGCCCATCAGCTCCAAACGCAAGAATTGTTAAAAAAATATGCTGACGGCACATTGACTGAACCGTTAAACGTTGTCATTACACATGCTCAAGATTATGTCATGACGGCGTTAGCCATGCGCGATATGGTTGAAGAAATTATCAATTTATATGCAAAATTAAATAAGTAAGTATATATACAAAAACAGGGACTGCCGCTGCTGCGGCAATTCCTGTTTTTTCGTTTCTTATATGTAATGATTGTTGAAATAATTCCTTTTCGATATCATTTACTAATGGTAGCTTTTAATGCATCAATAGAGGTCTGAAGCCCTGCTTCGACGTTCATTGTCAGATCTTCCATTTCCAAAGAAACATAGCCATCGTAGCCCATCATATGCACCACCGAAAAGAATTCTTTCCACCATTGTAAATCTTTCCCGCAGCCAACAGCTACGTAATTCCACGTTCTGTTCTTGGTTGCCGTAACCGGTAGATTTTCAAGGAGTCCATCTACATCCGCCAAGCCGCGTTCAATACGGGCATCTTTGCCGTGAACATAACATATCTTATCGCCCAAAGCCCGTGCAGCTGCAATGGGGTCAGCTCCTTGAATCATCAAATGAGACGGATCTAAGTTCATGCCGATTAATTTCCCTAGTTCCGGTCCTACCGCTTCTATCAATGTATTAAGCGAACGGACATTATATACCAGTTGGCATGGAAATTCTTCAATAGCAATTTTTTCAATGCCGTGATCTTTGGCAAACTGCGTAAATTCTGTCCACCATTCAGAAGCCACTTGCCATTGATATTTAACAGCATCTGCCATATAATTGCAACCGTCAAAGTCTGGCCAAGAAATAGTCGATGTAATCCAGTTCGGCGTTTTATCGCCAGGAGCTCCTGCCGGCAGGCCGGACATCGTAACAATGGTCTTTACGCCCAAACGTTCTGCCAAGACTACCGTATCATGGATAGTCTTGCTGTGAGCATGGCCCATCGGGGTGTCAATTAAGGGATTGCCGGAACAATTTAATGCCGAAATCGTCAGGCCCCGTTTATGAATTTCTGCTTTAAACGCTTTTAATTTTTCCGGATTTTGAATGAGTTCTTCTGCTGATGGGACAAAGAAGCAGCCTCCCCATCCGCCGGTTGTTAGTTCAATAGCATCCAAGCCATAGGCTTTTACTTTATCCAACATATCCGTAAAAGGAATTTTCCCAAACACATCTGTACAAATAGATAATTTCATAATTCATTCCTCCAGTAATCGATTCACTTTGTTATACAGAGCCGAAAGACTTTTCACATTCTTTCGTTTAGTTTTTCTCAGTGCCAACAGCCCGGAAATACCTTTCAATTTCTTCCAGCGATTTCCCCTTGGTTTCAGGTACGCAAAATTTCACAAAAATCATGGCAATAATACCACTGACAACAAAGAAGAAGAAGGCTGCCGACAATCCCCACGTATCGAGTAATACGGGAAAAACAGAGCCGATGATAAAGTCAACAATCCACAAGAAAAAGATGCAGATACCCATTCCCAGTCCACGCAGGCGGAGCGGAAATATTTCTGCAATGACCAGCCAAAGTATCGGTGCAATGCAGCCTTGCATAAAAGATAAGAATAAAATAGTCATTCCCAATACGATAAAAGGCAGCATTGCCGTTCCGCTCAAGTACATAGAAGATAGGGCAATCAGAAGTAGGCTTGTCGTCGTCCCGCCGAGACCCGTCAGAAACATAGTCCGACGGCCCATCTTTCCCAACAGCCAAATTCCTGCTAAGGTAGCTATGACAGACGTCAGCCCGTTAGCGACATTAGCAATGAGGGCAATTTGACGACCAAAGCCGGCATCCGTTAAAATTTGCGTGCCGTAAAACATAATGGTATTTACGCCAGTAAACCGGGTCGCAACGGTAACGCCAATACCGATAAGCAGAATACGAAGAATCCACGGTCGTTTTAAGTCTTTCCAACTATACTGTTTGACCATTGTTTCTTGTTTTATGCTGTCTTCAATTTCGTTCAATTCTGCAATAGCTTCGATTTCACTAGACCGTAGTTTTTTCAATACGTCCAAGGCATCACTGAGCAAACCTTTGAGAATCATCCAGCGCGGCGATTCCGGCATCCGCATCATCCCAAAGAAAAGGGCAATCGCTGGCAGAGTTGCCAAAAAAAGCATATACCGCCAAATATAGCCGGTACTATCAAAGAGGGTTCCTAAAACGGCATTGCATACGTATGCCAAAAACTGACCTGATACAATCATCAATTCATTTTGCGTAACCATACGACCACGTCGGTCTGACGGAGAGATTTCAGCTAAATAAATAGGAACTGCAACGGAAGCACCGCCGACAGCTAAACCTAAAATAAAACGACAAGGAATCATGACCCAAACAGATGGAGCCAACGTACATCCCATGGCAGCACAGAAAAAGATAACGGCTAATACTAAAATCATTTTTCGGCGTCCCATA
>CALBLM010000136.1 GCA_937895695.1 uncultured Megasphaera sp. | reverse complement strand
GAGATGATTTGATGCGATTTGTTTCATCTGTAATCACAGCATCGTGAGATTTGCCAAGGTTACCCCAGTCGCGCATACCATACCAGCTAACTGCATTGCCATTGAAATAGCCGTGCGATTCCTGACGAAGGTCAAAATCATAAATCGGTCCTTTGACATATTTCTTAAGTTCTGCTACAACTGCTTTGAATTCACCAGCCGAGCACTGACCGGAACCGGAAATGTTCAGTGTATCCATGCCTTTACGGGTTGGAACATACGCCGGATCTAACTGGCCAACATATTTTTTGTCCACTTCACCGAATTTAGAAAGACTCGTACGGAAGTTGCGCGGCAACTGGTTCTTATCCGTCGTGTCAATACGCCATACATAGCCTTCGTAGTTCGGTTCATAACTTTCATATCCATGCTGCTTGGTCCATTCACTGTACGTAATGTCAAAATTCGGATGGGCTTTGCAGTAATCATAGAACTGTTTCGTGAACTGGTAGCGGTCGATGTACAATTTACGACCCCAGTTTTTCTTGCTGTCTTTGATGTCGCTAAGGTCTACGATACCGATTAAGGCCTGACGCTTGATGATATCATCAAAACTTACTTTCGACGCATTTTTCATGATATCGTAGGCAACCATCATAATAGTCGTACGGCCCATACCGGCATAGCAGTGGAAATGGAGCCATGCATCTTTCGGCAAGGTTTTGTAAAAGGCGATGAAATCATCCATATTTTTATCGCTCGGACGGAAATGGTCATCAATGACGATGCGGTAATAATTGGCACCGTGTTCTTTTACCATTTGTTCTTCGTTGCGAACACTATCTACTTTCATTTCAATAGGCGTCATCAATTTATTGGTTTTATCATTAAATTGATATATTTCTACGACGCCTTTTTTCTTTACGCTATTGAGCTGATCCGTTTCCACGTGTTTGACGATGTACGGCGTGCGGCCATCATTCCCCCAATCGTGATCGGCAAACCAGCTGACTGCGGTCCCATTGATATACCCGTGCGATTCAGCTCGCAAATCAATATCGTAAAATTTATCGGCTTTAACCGGAACGGTCTTTAATACTTTTTCAAATTCTTTTTCCGAGAAAATACTACTTGCTGAAGCACGTGTCGTAGACATGCCTTCACGAGACGGAAGAATACCGTCCTTGGTCAATCCTTTAAATGTATCATTCGTCGTGCGGAAGTTACGCGGCAGTTGGTCTTTATCGACACGGTCGATTTTAAGAGCCAATTTCGGTGCATTTTTAACTTCCTGTGGTTCTGCTTTGACATTCTGAGCTGTAACGACAGCTGGCTGTGATGTCGTAGCTATGTCTTTTGCGGAAATAACAGCCGTAAATTGTACAGCCATTAAACCAGCCAAGACCATAGCCGTTAAAGTTTTCTTGCCTATCATGGGTACGTCACTCCTTTTATATACATGATACTATATACGTGTACAGTATGAGGGTTTACACTTTCTTGTCAAGCACAAATCCTCACAGCCTGTAAAAAGACCTTAGAATTTCGTAACAAATTTGAGATAGAAGGAATTCTTTGTGGCCTTTTTGAGTGCTTTGCCATCACTATTAACATTTCTATCATCCGGCGTGGTAGAACCCCAGTAGCGCAAAATAGAAATCTTCGAATTATCACTGACAGCGTAATCGGTTTCCCAACCAAAGCCTTTAAAGCCCATTTCGTCAATATAGTCTTTGTAACCGCTGTAGTTATCATTCATAAATAAGTTCTGATCGACATTGAAATATTTAACAGCCGTTTCCCAAGTACCTTTCTTCTTGGCATGACCATAATGGAGACCAATCATATAGCCATCGGTCGATGCATTAGCGCCACGATATGCATATCCATAATTAATATCTCCAAACACATCACCAGCACCATTTACCCAATCAGCGGATGGTTTATCGGTATTGCTATTATGGATATATTCGCCGCTGACCCAGAATTTACCAACAATGGGAGTTTTGCCATAAATACCAACATATTCTTCCGGCTGCTGATGGGATACATAGACACCGGCATAGGCATCTTTTGTAAAGTTATGGCGATAATCGGCAAACCACAAGACACGAGCTCTATCGTGGAATTGGTCTTCACACGTATTATCACATAAATATTCCTGAGAATCGCGGCCGTAGAAGACTTTGGCATAGTCTTTATCAGTGAATTTATAAGATGTGCTGAAACCTTTGATGGAGCTCTTAGACAAGTAGAGACCTTCACCAAGATCGGCACCCTGAATACCTGCTTCAATCAAACCGGCATCTTTAGCTCCGAATTTTTTGGTAATTTCAGCATAGGTCAGCTGAATTTTATTTTTTTCATATGCTTCTTTATATTTGGCAGATGTAGAGCCATATTTAGTTACATCGCTTGGTTCGTAGGACGTAGCTTTATACTTAACGCCGACTTTTACGCCAAAGCCATCTTTAAGCTGTTTTGTCGCATTAATTTTTGCTTCGCCTTTTACTTTTTCTGTCCCAGTCGAATCACTCCAGTAACCGGTCTTGATAGATCCGCTCCATTTGAGCTGATCTTTTTCAGCTTTTTTAACTTTCTTAATATCTTTCGCTTGTTTGTCACTCGTCTTCTGTAAGTAATGGAGCTCGCTTTCCATGGCATTCAATCGTTCTGTCAATTCGACGATTTCCGCCTCCAACGCCTGCGTCCGTACTTCAGCAGAAGTCTCTGCGGCAAATGCAGTCGGTGCCATACCGACAGTCACGCCAAAGGCCATGCCTGTCGCTAACATGCACGTCAGCATCTTTCTTTTACTTTGCATCATAATAAAATCTCTCCCTTTGTATATAAATGATTACGCCTTAATCAGCATATCCTTGTTGTTCACACCATTGGCTGTACGTAATATCCAGATTGGGGTGTGCTTTTGCATAATCATAGAACCGTTTCGTAAATTCGGCACGTTTTGGATAGTTGGCTTTTTTGTACGGATCTTTTGTGGTCTGTGCAGAGAAGCGAACGTCCTGACCGCCGAGCAATACTTCACGCGTCATGATTTCGTCATAGCTGAGTTTCGTTGCGTTGTGAATCATATCAATCATCTGCAAGGTAATCGTCGTTCTGCCTACGCCAGCTTCACAATGTGCATGAATCCAAGCATCTTTCGGCAAGGATTTATAAAATTTTACGAACTGGTCAATATTAGCACGCGTCGGTGCGCTGTAATCCATAATCGGAATCCGATAGTATTTTACGCCCAGGGATTCAACAAATTCGCGTTCTGTCATAACCGAATCTACTTTCACTTCTGTCAAAGAAGCGATGGATTTGTCTTTAGCCTGTGTTGCGATGTTAATCGTGCCAGCTTCTTTGGCATCTTTAAGCAATGCTTTTTCGCGTTTATTTACTTGACTGGCGTTAAGACCTTTATTGTATGTTTTGTAGCGACTGTACCAGCTAACACCATCATCATTGATATAACCATGGGATTCGTTCCGAAGGTCGAGTACAATAACGCGTTCTTTGGGAATTTTTTTCAGCAGTTCTTTAAATTCGTTTTTAGAGAAATAACTGCTGCCGGACATCTGTAATTCATTGAGCCCTTCGCGGGTCGGATATACTCCCGTTTTGGATTCTTTATACTGGCTTTGGGCCGTACGGAAATTGGCCGGCATGGTGGATACGTTGGCAGGACGGTCATATTTGACGAACTGCACTCCTTCTGCCGGTTCTGCTGCAAATACAGCACTGCAGCAGAGCATCAATCCTACCAGTAAGGCTGATGTTTTTAATTTGTACTTCGTATTTAACATACTTCTGCATCTCCTTTTATATAAATTTTTAAAACTAACCGTGTATAACATCTGTGTATTCCGGATATTCCCGCAATCTGTCGACAGGAGCAAAACCGACAGCACCCGTAAAGGTACCTTTCTCCCAATCATTGCGAGTAGACCAGAACATTTCCGTAAAATCTGTTTCATTGCATGCCGTAATCTGATACTCCTTGAGTTCTGGAATATACGTACCTTCAGCATTCACTTCTGCCGCAAATTCTGTCACAATGCGAACATATTGTGCCACAGCTAGCGGTGTCAGGTCGATATAGTTTGTACCATCTTTCAGCACGACTTTCAGTGAATCTTTGACCGTTGCGCCGTCGTCGGATACTTCGACAGTCGCTTTCAAACCTGCCTGCAGGGGCAGTACGGTCTTAACTTTCATCTGTCTAAATTCCCAATATTTCTTTTCCGTCAGGAACTTCGGTGCGAAAATCGTCGGATGACGCCATTCCGTCGTATGCGTTCCTACTGTCAAAATATCACGGAAATCATACCAAGCAGCCAAGGCACTGCATTTCGGTCCTTTTTTATGAGGCTCTGCATATACCTGTGCGTTTTCTTTATCTGTTAAGCCTGTCTTATAAAAACGAACCTGGCTGACGCTGCCGGGAAGATGGGTAAAATATTTTGGGCGATCAATTTCCGGAATGATATGCCCAATATAGGAATAGCCTACAAAAATCGGTTCACTGTCCCATTGGCGGAATGTGCATTCCGGTGCAATGCCGGATACATGGGCAACGTTCTTACCGTCACACCAGGAATCGCCGCCACGATTTTTATCAAATGCCATACTGTAGTGCGTCCATTCGCCAATATTGGCATGGCCGCCCTGCCAGGAATATTCAGTAATGTCGTGGCAGGTTCCCCATTTAAGCCCGCCAGCCCGTTCAATGACCATGCGCAAGAAATATGTTGCACCCCAGCCAACGGATTTGCCGCGAACCATCAAGGGATTATGTCCCATTTCATTTGGTTTTGCCAATCGGTCTACATGAGCCCATACCATGGAAGTAAAGCCTTTATCGACGTTGAAATCCGTACTTGCCGGAATTTCAATATAATCGCCGTAATGTTCGAAATGAACTTCCGCACGTTCTTTATTCACAATAACTTTCGGCGTTCCCCTCAAGAGCGCATAATGGCCATTTCCTGATTTGTCATGAATACGGGGAACGATCCGAATGCCGCCTTCAATTTGAATTTCTTTGGGAAGCTGGTCAGCAATACTAACTTGGTAGCTACCGCCTTGCTGGAATTTGTATCGAAATTCAATCGATTTCTTTTCATGTCCTCGGAAAAAGAGATTTTTCGATTCAGCTACACGCTGGTCAATATACAGCGGTACGGTGACAAAAATTTCTTTATCGAGGTTATTCGTAGCCACAATGCTGGCAATCAAGCTGTCGGACCCATCGCCTTTACCTGGGAATATTTTCATATGAGAAAAAGTCAGTTGTTCCGGTTCAAATACAGTAATTTTCAGCATTTCACCATGAACCGTAATTTCATGCTCGCCTTGAGAAGCAGCTTTATAAAATGCCGTTACCTTAGCTTCTTCGCCAGCTTCCAACAACACAAGATGATTGTTTTCTTCTGTTCCAAACAAACTGATTTCATGCATCGTCCGGTTGTCTTGGAGCTGCAACACAGCTATTGCCGGGCAGGTGCCGATATTTTTGACACGGCAGTTAATTTCAATGTTACCGTTGTTGTCCAAACGACGAAGTAATACTTCGTCTACACTTAGCTTCGGTTCATCATGATTCATATGAATCGTATCGACAAGCCGATCTTCGCCATCTTCACTAAATCCATACGTTTTGTATTCCAAGGTATCTTTCGTGACTTCTAAGATACTGTAATTGCTGTGGCCAATGGCAGCTACTTCCGGAAAATCACTCAACAATCGTTTATCTTCTTGAATTTTTTCCAATGAAGCTTCTGGTTCCTGCGTGCTGCCCTGGCAGACGCACATCAGTTTTGCTCCTTTATGGCAGTCAATGGAAGTGGCTTTGATATAGTAATGCAAGTGGCCGCCAATTAATAAATCTACACCACAGCGTTCGGCAATCGGTACAAGGTATTTATTATTAAAGATATCAGTATACGGGTGATGTACGATAACA
>CALBLM010000135.1 GCA_937895695.1 uncultured Megasphaera sp. | reverse complement strand
ATGAAAACACTCATATCCAAATAATCAAACCCTTTTAACAATGTTTGTACTTGCGTCGCAATTTGCTGGCAGCCGCCTTGTTCTTTACTTTCTATGTTCAGCGGCATATTCGGATCATGCAGAGACATACGCAACAATGCCCATCCATTATCAAAGACAAGACGAACGCCTTCATACGATGGCTTAGCAATGACAATCCCCGCTTTAGCTGCCCGTTCTTCGAACTCTTTTAATACAGCTGCACCATATGTCTTGGTGTCATCGGTTCCTTGAATTTTCAGTCTGTATTCCCTACTTTCTGCTGGATGTTTTAACTTAGCAATTAAATCGCCAATGGCTTTTCCTTCTCTTTTGGCTTTTGCTGCGGCAATCAACAATTTTACTGCCAAATACGCCCCATCATCTAAATAGTAATTTTCACGTAACGCACCATGTCCCGATGTTTCTATAGCCAAGGGCGACACGATTCCTTGTTGATTCAGTCGAATACATTCATCAATAACATTTTTATATCCCCGCATATAGCGATGATGCACTAAATGAAGTTCATTCTGTAAAAAAGTTGTTAACTCATCAGATGTAACAGAATCCGTCACAATTGTACTGCCCGGATAATCAGGAGCCAAAATAGCTGCCATCATAGCAATTAAAGCATTGCGATTAATTTCTTCGCCATTAGGGAGAACGGCACTCATGCGGTCTACGTCTGTATCAAAAATAAGACCTAAATCGGCATGATGATGCAATACAGCCTGTCGAATCGATTCCATAGCATCTTTATTTTCCGGATTCGGTATATGATTGGGGAACATACCATCCGGTTCCAAGAACTGACTTCCTGTCGTATCCGCTCCTAATACTTCCAGCACCTTATCTGCAAAGAAACCGCCGCCACCATTACCGGCATCAACAACGATATGCATGCCTGCCAATGGTTGACTGTCCGCATCCGCTCCAAGACCTTCTCTAATTTTTTGGCATAAATGGGCCGTATATATATCTATAATAGTTAGCGGAGATACCGTGGATACCGGCGAGTTTGCTTCTGCAATATGCGTGGCATAGGTCAATACTTCTTGTACCTCACTTTTTTCTAAGCCACCATCTTTGGTAAAAAATTTAAGGCCATTCCGATTATATGGTAAATGGCTGGCTGTAATCATAATCGCACCATCCATCTGCGTTTGAGGGAACACAATAGACATAAACATAGCAGGCGTAGATGCCAAGCCACAGTCTGCTATGGCAATACCCTGTCCTTGCAATCCCTGAAAGACAGCTTGTTTCATTGCATTAGCTGAAATTCGCGAATCATGGCCAACGGCAATGTGCAGATCTTGTTTTTCTTTTCCTAATTTTTTTGCCAAAAACTCAACAAATCCAGCAGCAATACGATTTGCTGCTTCCGGAAATAAGGTCACAGGTTCATCAGCTTTTCCGGCTATAGCTACACCGCGAACGTCACTTCCATTTTGTAATTTCATGATATCTTCATTGCTAATCATTATGCATCCTCCCTGTTATTACATTGATATATCTGTCTTATGTATTATGGTACTGGAAAACCCACAGAATTACAAGCAGAATATATGACCGCATTGCGCATTTATGATATACTTAAACCAATCTTTGTGTTTGAGGTGATATACTATGTTTGATTCTTCCGCTTCCAAGGACTACAAAGACAAGCTTTCCTTGGTATCGGCTATGCTTATTTTTGGTACTATCGGCCTGTTTGTCCGTTATATACCCTTGCCGTCTTCATGTATTGCGTTTGCTCGCGGTTTCGTTGGCACACTATTTATTATTTGTTTTCTTTTAATTAAAAAAACACCTATCTCTTGGCTAGCCATTCGCCAAAACATAGGCCGTCTGATTCTCAGTGGCATTTTTATTGGTTTTAACTGGATTTTTTTATTCGAAGCCTATCGATATACTTCTGTTGCTGTTGCCACTCTTTGTTACTATATGGCACCTATTATTGTCATCGTAGCTTCGCCTATTGTATTAAAGGAACGGCTAACAGTATATAAAATTTTTTGTGTTATCGTAGCACTGATTGGCATGGTACTCGTATCCGGTGCCGGGCAAGAAGGAGAAATGAACAATCTGACTGGCGTATATTTCGGTTTAGGGGCGGCTGTTCTCTATGCATCTATCATTATACTTAATAAAAAATTTTCTCCCATTGCCGCTTATGACAAGACAATCATGCAATTAGGCATTGCTTCATTCGTTCTGCTCCCATACGTATGGGTAACAGAAGATATATCAGCAATTACCCTTTCCCCGTTGGGTATGGGATTGCTCTTATTTCTTGGTATCATTCACACAGGCTTTGCCTATACATTATATTTCGGTTCCTTACCTCGTTTACGCGGACAAACAATTGCATTGCTCAGTTACTTAGATCCTATTTTTGCTGTGTTTCTTTCCGCTTTTGTACTCCACGAACCATTATCCCTCACGGGTATGTTAGGTGCCGTCTTAGTATTAGGGGCCACATGTCTAAGTGAATTAAAAGAATAACCAAATTTTTATACAAACAGGAGGAATATTCGATGACTACTTACAAAATTATTGCCTGCGATATGGATGAAACACTGCTCAGCAGCGATGCTTCTATTTGTCAGCGCAACATTGACGTTATTCAACAAGCCATACATCAAGGTGTTAAATTTGTACCTTGCACGGGCAGAGGATTTCGCTCTGTTGAAGGGGTACTAAAAACACTGGGCTTATTTAACCAAGAAAACCAGTATGTCATCGGTTTTAACGGTGCCAGTATTACAGAAAACAAGGGATATCGTTCTTTATTTTGGGATCCCATCCCCTTTGACCTAGCCAATCGAATTTACCAAAAAGGCGTAACCTATGGCATGTGTATGCATATTTACACACGTGATACCGTATATATTCGTGCTGTTACGCCTGATGAAAAAGCCTTTTTACATGGCCGCATGGCATATGTACCTACGGATGAAACGACTCTTGATTTTATCCGTAATAAAGAAGAAGTTTGCAAGTTAATCATTATGAATACGGATGATGAGGTCCTACAAAAAATTCATCAAGAAATGCAGCCTGTACTCAGCGATATTACAGTCAGTTTCTCCAGTAACCGCTATATCGAATTTATGCATCGAGGCGTCACGAAAGGAGTTGGCTTGTTAACATTAGCAAAACTGCTACAGGTCAAACCAGAAGAAACGATGGCCATTGGCGACAATATTAATGATATCGAAATGCTAAAAGATGCCGGACTCAGTGTTGGCGTTCACAACTTAAATCCCATCATTCATCCCTATTGTGATGTCATCACAAATGCCACTAATAATGAAGGAGCCGTTGCTGAAGCAATTGAACGATTTGTATTGATCTAATTCTCTGCGTTCTTCTCCATACGTATATAAAAAAATGTTTGTTCTCCAACTAGAGAACAAACATTTTTTTATTGTGCCCTATCGAAT
>CALBLM010000134.1 GCA_937895695.1 uncultured Megasphaera sp. | reverse complement strand
GAAAGAAAGAGGGCTGCAACAAAATGGGCGAAAATGCTCATTTTGTTACAGCCCCCTTTTTAATATGTCATTGAAGCAAACAAGATTCAAGGGATTGCGGAATCGTATTGGGATTACGCGTGATGTAATAACTGTCTACTTTAGGCGGTGCAAAATCGAGCAGCGGAATCGCACGAAGTGTTCCTTGAGCCAAATCATCCTCCACTAAACTATACGGCAGAAATGTATAGCCAATCCCGTCGGCAACATATTGAGGAAGTTTGGTGCTGTTGTCAATTTCCATGGGAAAACGATGGTATCGGGGGAAGAGATCTTGAATGTATAAGCCTTGCAAGGCAAAATTACAAAATAAATAATCAATTTTTTCGAGGTCGTCTTTATAAATTCCGTTGGCATAGGTTGTATTGGCTGATTGACAGACTAAAACCAGCGTATCTGTGCGATAAGGACGACAAATAAAACCGTCGCGGAAAAAGGCACTGAAAGAAAAAATAGCGTCTAATGTACCATCTTGCAGCTTATGCAGCATATCCGTCGTATGACTGATGGTTACAGACAGAGAGACAGATGGCTTGGTTTTTAAATACGTTCGAATTCGTTTTTGCAGATGACATTCATAAATGGTATTGGTTGTACCAATGTGGATTTTAGAAGTGTATTTGGGAGCTGTTTGAATATCTTGCAAAGCCGTTAATTCCAAGCTTACTAACTGCTGGGCATAATCGAGAAATTTTTGTCCCGACGGCGTTAAATCTACTTGTTTATGATTGCGGATAAATAGAGAAACGCCTAATTCATTTTCTAAATCACGAATACGATTCGTGACGGTCGATTGGGCAACAAAAAGCTGCTGGGCTGTTTTAGTAAAATTTTTAATCTGAGCCAACGTAATAAACGTGCGAAGCGTCGTCGTATCCATGAAATGAATCCTTTCTAACGGATAATTTGAATTTCGAATTGATAGTATTAAAATAATCTATTTCACAAATTGTATAGCCTTATTATATAATAGTTTTTGTAAAGAAACAATGAATTGAAAGACTCTTTCAATTTTAATGCTTTTAAGAAAATGGAGCTGAATAGAATGAATAAGAAAACTGTCCCGTTTACGAAGAAACAAATTGAAAAAATTATTGCTGAATATCCAACACCTTTTCATATTTATGACGAAAAGGCAATTGTGGATAATGTGCGGAAATTAATTAAGGCCTTTTCGTGGGCACCGGATTTTAAAGAATATTTTGCTGTTAAAGCAACACCGAATCCGTATTTGATGAAACTGCTCAAAGCCGAAGGCGTTGGTGCTGACTGCAGTTCTATGGCTGAATTGGTATTGTGTGAAAAAGTAGGTATTACGGGTCATGACATTGTATTTTCTTCCAATGATACACCGTATTCGGAATACAAAAAAGCAATGGCATTAGGCGCATTGGTTAATTTGGACGATATTTCCATGATTGAATATTTGGAACAATATGGTCCGTTGCCGGAATGGATTTGTGTTCGTTATAATCCGGGTCCGCTGATGAAAGAAGGCAATGCAATTATTGGTACGCCGGAAGAAGCTAAATATGGCATGACTCGTGAACAGGTTTTTGAAGCCTTCCGGATTATGAAGGAAAAGGGCGTTAAACATTTTGGCCTCCATACGATGGTTGTATCCAATGAATTAGATGTCAATGGCTTAATTAATACGGCTAAAATGATGTTTAATTTGGCTGTTGATGTACAGAAAAATGTTGGCATCAATATTGAGTTCCTTGATTTTGGCGGTGGTATTGGCCTTCCGTACAAACCGGAACAGTCATTTATTGATTATGATGTCCTTAGTAAAGGAATTCAGGAATACTATGAAGAAATTATGGTACCGGCTGGTCTGGGCAATATCCGTATGTCCTTTGAATGTGGTCGTGCGATTACCGGCCCATACGGGTATTTAGTTACGACAGCTATTCATCATAAACATATTTGGAAAGAATATATCGGTGTAGATGCCTGCATGGCAAACTTGATGCGTCCGGGTATGTATGGTGCATATCATCATATTACGGTGTTGGGGAAAGAAAATGAACCGAAAGATCATATCTACGACGTTTCTGGCTCTCTTTGCGAAAACTGCGATAAATTTGCAATTGACCGTGCTCTTCCGGAAATCGTGGACGGTGATATTTTAGTTATTCATGATGCCGGCGCACATGGACATTCGATGGGCTTTAACTACAATGGTAAACTTCGTTCAGCTGAATTATTATTGCATGAAGATGGCAGTGTTACACAGATTCGCCGTGCTGAAACATTAGATGATCTTTTTGCAACCTTAGATTTTTCTAACTTATAATCGTATATAAGTCATATGTATAAAAGCTCCAACTGTGCATAGGGTTTACATAACCAGATGACAGAAGGGGCTTTTTATTTATGCATCAATCAGGTACAATAAAGGAAAATGGATAATCAGAAATAAATTGCATGAGAAGGTGTAAGCAATGGACAGTCATACGAGAAGATTGCGGATTATGGATGCACTACAAGCATCCCAAGGTGCCCTTACAGGAAGTGAATTGTCTAAACGATGCAATGTGAGCCGACAGATTATTGTGGGAGATGTAGCTATTTTACGGGCCCAGGGAGTTCATATTATTTCTACGCCGCGAGGATATCAGCT
>CALBLM010000133.1 GCA_937895695.1 uncultured Megasphaera sp. | reverse complement strand
TAATGAAAAACCGGATATTATCGTAAATGTATTAGACGCATCCAACTTGGAACGCAATTTATATTTAGCTGCTCAGCTCGTTGAATTAGGACGCCCTATGGTCGTTGCATTAAATATGATGGATATTGCAGAACGCATGGGTGTCAAAATTGATTTGAAAAAATTAGGTCAGCAAATGGGGGCTGTTGTCGTTCCTTTGATTGGCAGTAAAAACATCGGCACGAAAGAATTGCTTCAAGTTGTTTCCCATGCGGAAAACACGCAGAATTTGGTCAATGCTACTGTCGATTACGGTGAAGACGTTGAACCGTCCATTGCAGAATTGACGGATGCGATTCAGAAAACTGGTATTATTAATTATCCAATTCGTTGGCTAGCCGTCAAATTGTTGGAAAATGATGCAGATGTTGTTGCAAAAGTCAAAGCCATGGAAGGTACGCAACACATTATTTCTTTGGCTGCAAAAATGCGTGATACCTTAAAAGATAAAATTGATTTGGATTTCTATTTTGCACAATGCCGTCATCAGTTTGCTGTTCAGGCATTTAATAATTCCATTATTAACGCAGGTACGCCGGATCCATTATCCAATAAAATTGATAATATTCTGACGCATCGCATTTTGGGGATTCCTATTTTCCTTGCATTAATGTGGCTTATGTTTACTGCTGTTATTGATCTCGGCGCCTATCCACAAGATTGGCTGGATGCCGGTTTTGGCATGCTGGGAGATTGGCTTAGCGATGTCATTGAAGATGAACAACTTAAGTCATTGGTTGTCGATGGTGTCATTGGTGGTGTAGGCTCTGTCTTGAGCTTCGTACCCTTGATTGTTTTGTTATACTTCTTCATCAGTTTGTTAGAAGATACGGGATATATGGCTCGTGCAGCCTTCTTGATTGACCGGGCGATGCGTGTGCTAGGCTTACATGGCAAATCATTTATTCCTATGATTCTTGGCTTTGGATGCAATGTTCCTGGTATTATGGCCGCTCGTACATTGGATAACGAAAAAGACCGTTTAGTAACGATTATGGCTTGCCCATTTATGAGTTGTGGTGCTCGTTTGCCAGTATATACCTTATTGATTGCTGCTTTCTTTGGCGCATCGGGATATGGTGGTACGGTTCTCTTTGGTGTTTACTTACTGGGCATCATTATTGCCGTTCTGGTTGCAGTGATTCTTCGTCATACTGTATATAAAGGCGAAGTAGAACCGTTTGTCATGGAATTGCCACCTTATCATATTCCAACTATTAAAGGCGTTCTGACTCATATGTGGGAACGTACCGTATTATATATCAAAAAAGCTGGTACTTTTATTTTAGGGGCATCCATTATTGTTTGGTTCTTGACAGCATATCCAATGGATGTTGAATATTCTCAAGATTTCGATGCTGCTCATGATCAGGTTGAAGAACAGATGGAAGCTAAACAAGCTGAAATTCTCAAAGGCTATGGCATTGAAAATCTCGAAGACAATGCAGAATTAAATGAAATGTATGAAGCAATGGTTGCAGCTGCCGATGAAGCAAAAGACGCTGAAGACGCTGAAGACGATGAAGATGAAGACGTTGAAAGTGTAGAACAGGTAGAAGAAGCTGAAGCTGAAAAAACGGAATATCCGGAAGCATTTGCTGATTTACAGGAAAAGAACCCGACTGTATATGAACAGGCCTTGCCGCTCTTTGACGCTAAAGCAGAAGCAGATGATGCAAATGATCAGTTAGATGATCAAGAAAAATCCGAAAAATTATCGCAGTCTTATGCAGCTACTATCGGTCATGCTATTGAACCGGTTATTGCACCGCTTGGATTTGACTGGAAAATTGGTGTGGGTATTGTTGCTTGCTCAGCTGCTAAAGAAGTCATGGTATCTACATTGGCTACCATTTACAGTGTTGAAGCTGACGATGAAAATGAAGCTAACTTGGTAGAATATTTGGCAAATGACCCGAGCTTTAATCCGGCTGTTGCCTTATCCTTAATGGTTTTCAGTTTGCTGTATATGCCTTGCGTTGCAGCAATGGCTGTTATCAAACGTGAAACAAACTCTTGGAAAATGCTTTTGGCAGTGGATGGGTTATGCCTTGTCTTATCGTATGTATTAGCTTTCGTTACCTATCATGGCGCACTGTTGCTGGGATTGGGTGCATAATAGACAATATAAAGTATATTAATGTATAATATAGGGGATTGCATTGGCAATCCCTTATATTGTCATATGAAGGGGGTAATACTATGAGTCTGGCTCCGATTATTGTAGGTATTGTTGTTATTATTGCCGTTGTGTATACGGTTCGTCATATACGAGGATTGTTTAAAGGTACTAGCGGTTGTTGTGGTGGCGGCGGTTGTTCCGGATGCTGCTCTTCATGCCATACTGAGTCGATGACGCATCAACCAATATCGAGTATACCAACAAATACACCGAAAAAAAACGCAAAAATAAGGAAAATATCCTTGCTATAGATAGCGTTGTATGATATAATACACCTTGTTAATTTAGGCAGTCCTCTGCTCGTTTGACGATTGTCGCATTGGTAGCGGCAACGGGGAGTAACGAATGTCTTATAGGAGGAAAAAGAAAATGAACATTATCAGCGTACTTGAACAAGAACAGCTTCGTAACGACATCCCTGAATTCCGCCCTGGCGATACAGTTAAGGCTCATGTAAAGGTTGTCGAAGGCAATCGTGAACGTATTCAGGTTTTCGAAGGCGTAGTTATCGGCCGTCAAAATGGCGGTGTTCGTGAAACCTTTACGGTTCGTCGTATTTCCTACGGTGTAGGCGTTGAACGTACTTTCTTAGTACATTCTCCACGTCTTGCAAAAATCGAAGTCGTTCGCCGCGGCATTGTTCGTCGTGCAAAATTGAATTATCTCCGCGGTCTTACAGGCAAAGCTGCTCGTATTCGCGAACGTCGGTAATTTCCTGGCAAGAACACATCAAACAAGGATTGGAAGAGATTCCAGTCCTTGTTTTTTTTAAAGAAATGTTTGATGAAATGGAGGAAATGATACTATGATTATCAACTGGTATCCGGGCCATATGGCAAAAGCAAAACGATTAATTGAAGCCAATCTTAAGATTATTGATGTTGTGATTGAACTCGTTGATGCACGTATTCCTTGGAGTAGTACGAATCCCATGATTAGCCAGCTTATTGGACAGAAACCATCTGTTGT